>NZ_JBEXJK010000542.1:0-4703 GCF_040609095.1 Kitasatospora sp. NPDC004799 | reverse complement strand
AAACGCTCGGCTGGGAAACCCCAGCCGAGCGCCTGCATAAACTGATCGCGGCTTGATCAACTAACCACGTGTTGCAACGACCCCTGGAAACCGCCGTCCGTCGCGGGGGCTCTGTGCGGAGGCCGACGGCCGGTCAGGCGGTGTCGGTGATCGGGGCCCGCTCGGCGGCCAGGGCCACCGCCCGGGCGTCCAGCAGGGCCAGCAGGACCGGCGGGTCGAGGACCCGGGCCGGGCGCAGCCGGAGCTCGATCGGCAGCAGCGGGACGTCCGGCCGCACCTCGATGGGGCCGACCGAGCCCACCGAGACCTCGCGGTCACCCGTCAGCACCTCGTCGAACGCGGCCGGGACGGAGTGCGCCAGGAGGTACCAGGTGCCGGCCGGCACCTGGTCGAATAAGAAGACGCCGGGCCGGGGGAGGACGGTACACGCGGCGGGTTTCCCCTCGGGGACGCGGGTCGGGAACAGCCCGACGTACACCCGGCCGAGCTCCCCCGCGATCGGGGCCCGGATCTCGCCCCGGAAGGCCGACAGTTCCTGGCCGCGGCCCAGGCCGCGCAGGTCGACCTCGATCCGGGGAGTGAAACCCCCGAGCTGGCGGTAGGTGGTGGGGGGGACGCCGACGCTGCTGGCGAACCGTGAACTGAACGTACCGACGCTGTTGTAGCCGACTCGGTGGCTGATCTCGGTCACCGTGAACGTCGTTTCGATGAGGAGGCGCTTGGCCGTTTCGAGGCGGATGGCGGAGAGGAACCGCCGCGGCGAAACCCCGGTCATCCGCTGGAATTCCCGGGAGAAGTGGAATTTGCTGTACATGGCGGCCTGCGCCATGTCGTCTATGGTCAGCAGCTCGCCGATGTTGTCGTGCATGGTCTCGATGGCCCGGGAAACGGCTTGCTCGATGGCAGATGTCATCTTGGACTCCAGCTTCTCCGCTGCACCTGCGGATGAACAGAAATTCCGCCTTGCGATGATCGGGAACGAAAGTCGTGGCCGCGCTCACCGGCCGACCGTCGGAGGCGCCAGGCAAGCGAAGGGAGAACCCCCCTTCGGAAAAGGCGAAGCCGGTGATTGTATCGCCGCCATAGCAAGTGAAGACCGTAGCAGCAGGCACATGACACATGCAATGGTGTGGTGGCACTTGCCGTTGGCATGCCCAATCGGTGAGAAGTCCCGGGATTAATGTTTGAACGGGCGTCAGGACCCCTCAGCAACACAGGAGATGCGGGCGGGAGCGTAATGCGCGCACGATGCCACAGTCGCGTATGCGAATCGGGATCGGCCGGTGCGCGCCGGGCCCGCTTTTCGACAAGCAGCTGAGGAGATGCCGGTGGGCTCGCCTACCTCAGATCGACACGATTACCGGACCATCACGCTCGAGGCCTTCGCGGACACCATCGTCCCGGGCGAGAAGCGTTCCCCCGACGACCGGGCGGTGGCCGGCGCCTCGACCGGCGGCGGCGCCGTCCAGGCGGGCGCCATCGACCTGCTCGAGACACCCGCGACCGGACTGTCGGAGGCCCTGGACGACTACGCGCAGGCGCTGAACCGCCACGCCGGCGCGTACGCCGACGAGCACGGCCTGCGGCTCGACGAGGACGTCCCGCCGTTCGTCGCCCTGCCGTTCGCGGACCGGACGGCCCTGGTGCAGGCACTGACCGGGAAGGACCACCAGGAACGCGAACTGTGGGTCCTGCTGGCGCTGTTCGCGAACATGGCCTTCGACACCGCCGCCCATCTGTCCACCGCGGACGCGCTCGCGGCGGGCCACCCGGGCCTCACCACGATGGGGTTCATGAAGCCGAACGAGGACGGGCTCTGGCGGTTCCCCGACTTCTCGTACGGCAAGCAGCTGGCCGATCCCCACCCGGACACCACGTCTTCAGGGAGTCCCGCATGACAAGCACCGAGAGCACCGACGTCCTGATCGTGGGCAGCGGCTTCGGCGGCGCGATCGCGGCGTACCACCTGGCGGCCGGCGGCGCCCGGGTCACCATCCTGGAGCGCGGCCCGTGGCTGGAGGCCGACGACTTCGACCACGATTTCCTGCTCGGCTCCTCGTACACCCGGATCTTCGACTTCGTGGTGGGCGACGGGATGAGCCTGCTCGGCGGCAACTGCGTCGGCGGCGGCAGCGTGGTGTACTTCGCCGCGATGCCGCGCGCGCCGCGGTTCGTCTTCGAGCGGCGCGGCAGCATCGGCCGCCGGATGTGGCCGGGCGCCATCGACCGGGACGTCCTCGACCCCTGGTACGACCGGGTGGAGGAGGCGCTGCCCATCACCCGGCAGGACTGGAACGACGTCACGTACGCGGGCGGCCTGTTCGCCGCCGCCTGCGAGCACGCGGGGCGCACCGCCAACCCCGTCCCGGCCGCCATCGACCGGGCGAAGTGCACCAACTGCAACTGGATGATGTCCGGTTGCCGCTTCGACGCCAAGCGGTCGCTGCTGCTGAACTACCTGCCCGCGGCCCTCGCCCACGGCGCCGAGATCCGCCCGCTGCACGAGGTGCAGAAGCTGACCCGGACGGACGACGGCGGCTACCGGGTGCACTACGAGGTCGTCGACGGCGAGGACTACCGGGTGCACGCCGGCAGCGGCACGATCGACGCGAAGATCGTCGTGCTGGCGGCCGGCGCCGGTGCCACCCCGGTGATCCTGCAGCGCTCCGAGGCGGACCTGGGCGCGATGCCGCACGCCGTCGGCCGCTACTTCTCCGGCAACGGGGAGCGCCTCAACACGGCCGTCGTGGACGAGGAGAAGGCCCGCGACCTGCTGGGGCTCAAGCGGGCCGACGGCCGGGCGTTCCGGGCCAACCAGATCGGCAAGGGCCCGGTCGTGGCGAGCTGGGACAACCTCGACGGCTCGCTGCCGGAGCACTCGCGGTTCTCCCTGGAGCAGCTCTACTTCCCGCCGGGCTTCGGCACCATCCTGGCCCAGGTGCCCGACGCGAGCGGGCCCAGCTGGTTCGGGGTGGAGAAGAAGGAGCTCGTCCGGCAGTGGCAGTCCTGGCTGACCGTCTTCACCATGATCGAGGACGACAACGAGGGCGTCTTCGGGCCGCCGCCGCCGACCGGCAACGCGGTCCGGATCTCCCAGCAGATGCTGGGGCGCGGGCCGATCTCGTACCGGCCGACGGCCAACACCCTGCGCGCCTGGGAGGAGTCGGACGCGGTGGTGAAGTCCATCCTGGAGCGCGACGGGCTCGCCCGGGTGATGCCGTGGACCAACGACCTGGTGGGCGCGTACACCGTGCACCCGCTGGCGTCCTGCCGGATCGGCGACGACCCGGCCACCTCGGCGCTGGACGACCGGCAGGAGCTGCGCGACCACCCGGGCATCTTCGTCACCGACGGCTCGGCCGTGCCGGGGGCGCTCACCGTCAACCCCGCGCTGACCATCTCGGCGCTGGCCGAGCGGGCGATCCCCGGCATCGTCGCCGCCGCCCAGCAGCGCGGCGTGAACGTCAGGTACGGCGCCCCGGCGCCGGACGGCGGCACCAGCGGGCGGCGCGGCGTGCAGGCGCAGCTGCCCGGCCTGATGCGCCGGTAGCGGGCCCGGCGCCGGAACGAGCCATCGAGGAGGGGCACATGACGACACCGTTGCTGCGGCCGGCCCTGCGGCGGGCCATGGCGCAGGTGCACCGGGTCGCCCCGGTGCGGCCGGCCGACGCGGGGGAGGAGGTGACCCGGGTCTTCGCCGAGGTCGAGCGGGAGTTCGGGATGCTCGCACCGCCGATCGGCCTGCACGCCGCCTCGCCGGAGGTGCTCGCCGCCTCCTGGGTGATGCTGCGGGAGACCCTGGTCGCCGCCGGGCGGGTCGACCGGGCGGCCAAGGAGGCGGTGGCCGCGGCGGTCTCGGCCGCCAACGCCTGTCCGTACTGCGTGGAGGTGCACGGGGCGACGCTGGGCGCGCTGCTGCCCGGGGCGGGCGCCCCGGGCACGGCCCGCGCGGCGGCGGAGGCCTCGGCCGACTGGTTCCGCGCGGACGGGGGCCGGGGGAAGGCGCCGTTCCCGGCGGAGCAGGCGCCCGAGCTGGTCGGGGTGGCGGTCACCTTCCACTACCTCAACCGCATGGTCAACCTGTTCCTGGCGCAGAGCCCGGTCCCGGCCGGGCTCCCGGCGGCCGCGCGGTCGGCGGCGCGGGCCGTGCTCGGCCGGCTGATGCGCCGCGCCGCGCGGGTCGCCCCGCCGGCCGGGACCTCGCTCGACCTGCTGCCGTCGGCGCCGCTGCCCGGGGACCTGCGCTGGGCGGCGGGCACCCCGAGCGTCGCCGGGGCGTTCGCCCGGGCGGCCGCCGCGATCGACGCGGCGGGGGAGCGGTCGGTGCCGGACGGCGTCCGGAGCCTGCTGGCGGAGCAGCTGGCCGGGTGGGACGGACGGCCGCCCGGGCTCGGTCGCGCCTGGGTCGAGGACCCGGTGTCGGCCCTGCCCGGGGAGCAGCGCCCGGCGGGCCGGCTGGCCCTGCTGACCGCCAAGGCCGCGTACCGGGTCGACGACGACGTCGTCGCCGGGTTCCGGCGCGGCCGGCCCGGCGACGCCGCGCTGATCGAGCTCACCTCCTGGGCGGCCCTGACGGCGGCCCGGGAGCTGGGCGCCCGGCTCGGCGACCGCGTGCAGTGGAACCCGGACGGCACCCTCCAGTTCGCCGGCCGGGTGGACAACCAGGTCAAGCTGCGCGGCTACCGGGTCGAGCTGGACGAGAT
>NZ_JBEXJK010000541.1:0-4718 GCF_040609095.1 Kitasatospora sp. NPDC004799 | reverse complement strand
ACCACGCGGCCCCATCGAGACCGAAGCAGCCCGCCGCCTCGCCGACGACCTCAAGCACCAGTAGTCACCCGATTACCCAACACTCTCTCAGGCGGCCCGGTGGAAGAAGAACGGGTCGATGGACGGCGGGACCCTGGTCACGCCGTCCGTGCTGAGCAGTTGACGGGTGGTGAAATTGGCGTTGCGCTGGTACGTCACGCCCACCGGGAAGTTGGCCCGGTCGGGCGTGTTGTTGCCGGAGAAGATCCCGTAGAAGTCCCTCCCGACGGTGATCATCCGCAGGTAGTCGCCGAGGTACGGCAGGTTGAACCCGGCCGGCGGGACGTCGCCCGGAGCCTGGTGCAGCACCACGCGCTCCACGGTCTGGAACACGTCGTCGGTCAGCTCCAGCACGGTCGACCACTGGTTGTCGGCCAGCTGCTGGTAGAGCAGCCCGACCAGGCCGTCGGAGTTGACCGCCAGCGCCGGGTTCTTGCCGTTGACGATGTCGTCGCGCGCCGCGCTCCAGCTCGCTCCCCGGTCCGCCGAGTGCTGGAGGTGCAGCACGTAGTCGGTGGGGACGGCGCCGCCGTGGTTGTCGCACCAGGCGATCCAGACGCTGTTGGAGTCGGTCCGGTCGACGGCGATCGCCAGGTCCGCGCCGGTGCGCTCCTGGCCCAGCGTCGGCACCCGCACGTTGAACCGCACCCTCCGGCCGGCCACCACGCGCAGGCCGACCTCGCCGTCGCCCGGGTCCAGCAGGTCCTCGAACGGGTCCGGCCCGACGCCGCCCTTGTCGTCGCGGGTCACCACGACGTCGAAGGTGACGATGCGCGCCGGGCTGAAGTCGGTCCAGCGCTGGTAGGCGGTGTAGACCGTCCCGTCCGGGTGGACGGCGATCCGGATCGGCGGCCCGTCGTGGACGGAGTCGCCGCGCCGGTCGAGCCGGACGGTCCTGAAGTCGGCCTGGCCGGCGGCCGTGCGGCCGTCGCTCGCCACGTCCACGGTGGCGGGCCGGGGCTCGTCGGCGGAGTCGTTGTTGCCGACGTACACCCGGTCGCTGCTGACCCCGTTCGCCGTGACGGTGGTGGCGACCACCCACGGCTGGTCCTCGTCCGCCCGGTCGACCAGTTCGTCCATCGGGTCGGACGCGGTGACGTCCGGCATCCGCAGGATCTGCAGGTCGCTGGTCTCACCGTTGAGGATGCCGGTGTAGAGCCGGCCGCCCGTCCCGCCGAAGCCGACGCTGATGTCGCCGGTGCCGCGGCCCCCGTTGCCCGGGACGACGCTGTTCAGCACCCAGCTGTTCCCGCCGTCGGAGGAGACGTAGACCGGGGCGAACGGGCCGCCCATCGGGTCCGGGGTGAAGGCGCTCGCGACCATCTCGGCGGGGTTCTCCGGGTTGACCGCGAGGTTGGGCTCACTGTCCAGGCTCCGGTCGCCGCTCAGCGCCTTGGGGGTGATGTCGACGACCTTGATGGTGGGCATGTCCGCTCACCTCCCTTCCCGCAGCACGGCGAGCTTCTGCACCGGCTGGCAGTCGTCGCGGTGGAGGATCCGGAACGCCGCCCGCTCGGCCAGGTCGCCCGCCGTCCGGTGGAGGAGCCACAGGGACTCCTGACCGGCGTTCGGGTTGGGCACCTGGCGCCAGCGGATGTCCGTACTGCTCGGGTAGAGGAAGGCGGACGGTCCGGGCTCGATCGCACCGCGCTCGACGATCGAGACCTCGATACTGGCGCGCCACCAGTGCGGGGCGTGCTCGGAGAAGTCCGTCAGCCCGAGGTCCTCGAGGCCGACCACGGTGCCGACCACCACGGCGTCCGCCTCGGCGGCGTGCGCGACGAGGTCCTCGTCGTGGATGGCGCGCTGCACGGACGTGAACGGCAGTTCGTCGGCGGTGGCGGCGGCCATCGAGATGTGCCGCAGCACTGCGCCGACCGGCAGCCGGCCCACCTCGGAGACGCCCAGGGCATCGCCGTAGACCAGGCCCTGGGTGAAGAACGCGGCCGCGTCACCGACCGCCATGGGGGCGGCGTCGGCCGCCAGTTGGACGGTGACCTCGCTGCCAGCGAGCTGCCGGAAGGCCTCGGGTGCGTGCAGCACCTCGTCCACCCGGACCACCACCGTCCGTTCGTCGCGGGCCTCGACCGGGACGGCCGCGAGCGAGGTGCCGCCGACCCGGGTGACGCTGCCCACGAAACTCAGCGGGGCCCGCCGGACGAGGTCCGCGAGCTCCTCCTTCTTGACCGGTGCCGTGTTCGGCATGACGATCCTCCTCTCCGGTCACCGCACGGCGCGGACCGAGGACGGGTGCGCCCGGCGCCACTCGATCCGGGCGCCGAGCAGGCAGACGGCGGTGACGGCGGCCGCCACCGCGACCACGAACCACTCCGCCGCGCCGCTGCCGGCGTCCGGGTCGATGCCGAGGAGCGTCTCGATCCACTGCGGCCACACCAGCGTGAGCAGGAACAGCAGTCCGGACAGCCCGCCGAGGGCCGTCTCCAGCCAGAAGCGGGGCCGGACCGCACGCGATTGTCGGAAGGGCATCACTGCACCTCCCCCTTCTCCAAACCGCCCGGGCCGCACCGCGACGCGGCAGGCGCCGTTCCCGTGCCGCCGCGCCGTGGCGGCGGCACGACCCGGCCGGACCGGCCCGGGTCGGGGGTCGCTCCCGTACGGCGCCGCCGGTCGGGGGCGTGGTCGCCGGGGGAGGTGGTTGCTTCGATCCGCAGCGTCGGGGCTGCGGTGGGAGTGCGCCGGAGAGGGGCTCGCGGTGTCACCCTGCGTGCCGGTCCGCCTACGCTGTACGCCTACGAGGCACACGTACTTCGTATACGAGTCTGCTCGCACTCCGTGAGCGGGTCAAGAGCGGACCGGATCTCCGTGGAACCGCCCCCGGGGTCAGACCCGGGCGCCGAGCATCCGCAGCACCAGTTCCCCGTAGCGGCGGCCCAGCTCCTCCGGCGTCTCGGAGGAGTTGTCGGTGTACCAGCGGGAGACGTCGATGCCCAGCGAGGTGACCGCGCGGGCCGCCGTCCGCACCTCCGCCACCTGGAACTCCCCCGCCGCGGCGCCCGCCTCGATCAGGGCGCTCACCTCGCGCTCGATGTCCAGCCGGAGCGCCGCGACCACCGCGTAGGCGTCCTCGGGCAGCGCGTGCAGCTCGTAGTTGACCACCCGGCCGACCGTCCGGGCCCGGGCGTGCCAGGCGGTGAACTGCTCGACCAGCCGCCGCATCCGTTCGGCCGGGCCGCCGGGGCCGGCCACCGCGCCCCGGACCAGGGCGAGCGTGGCGGCGTGCCCGGCCCGGCTGATCTCGGCCAGCAGCGCGGCCTTCGACTGGTAGTGGATGTACAGCGCGGCCGGGCTCATCCCCGCTGCGGTGGCGATGTCCCGGGTCGTGGTGGCGTGGAAGCCGCGCTCCGCGAACGACTCGACGGCGGCCTGGAGCAGCCGGTACGCCGCTTCGGGGCGGACGTCGGCGCCGGGCAGGGTCGGCCACAGGTCGGCGAGCGGGGTGCTGGTCATGGCGCCATCCTCCCAGAGAACTCGTACAGGCTTTCCCGCCGGCCGCCCCCTGGACCGCTTCGCGGATCGCTCGGCGGACCGCTCGGCGGACCGGGTGGGCGTTCGGCAGGCTGTTGACAGGCTCCCGCACCGACAGCATGCTGAGCAAGCGCTTAGTCAGCAGGTGGCAGAGATCCTCGCACGAAAGGCAGGACGCTCCGTGGTGCACTCCTTCAAGGGCCGGGTGGCCGTCGTCACCGGATCGAGCCGGGGCATCGGCCTCGGCATCGCGCGCGAGCTGGTCGACCGCGGGGCCAAGGTCTGCCTCACCGCCCGCAGTCCGGAACCGCTGGCCGAGGCCGTCCGCGACCTGGGCGGCCCGGAGAACGCGATAGCCGTCGCGGGCAAGGCCGACGACCCGGCCCACCAGGAGGAGGTCGTCGCCCGCACCCTGGAGGCCTTCGGCCGGCTCGACCACCTGGTCAACAACACCGGCATCAACCCGGTCTTCGGGCCGGTCCTCGACACCGACGAGGCCGCCGCCGCCAAGATCCTCGCCGTCAACGTGCTGGCCCCGCTGGCCTGGACCCGCCGCGCGCACGCCGCCTGGATGGGCGAGCACGGCGGCTCGATCGTCAACGTCGCCTCCATCAGCGGCATCCGCGCCTCGCTCGGGATCGGCATGTACGGCGTCAGCAAGGCCGCGCTGATCCGGCTCACCACCGAACTCGCCGCCGAGCTGGGCCCCCAGGGCATCCGGGTCAACGCCGTCGCCCCCGCCGTGGTCAAGACCAGGTTCGCCGCGGCGCTGTACGAGGGCCGCGAGGAGGAGGCCGCCAGGGCCTACCCGCTCGGCCGCCTCGGCGTCCCCGAGGACGTCGCCGGCGCCGTCGCTTTCCTGCTCTCCCCGGAGGCCGGCTGGATCACCGGTCAGACCCTGGTCGTCGACGGCGGGGTCACCCTCGGCGGTGGGATGTGACCACCGGGGCGTCCGGCGGCGGGGGCGTCGACGGGCGCGCGCTCGACGGCGGCACGCTCGGCAGCGGCACGCTCGACGAACTGCCGCTCGACGGCCGGGAGGCCGAGGACGGCCGGGAGGCCGAGGACGGCCGGGCGTTCGCCGGGCAGGGCGTGGTGGTGACCGGCGGCGGCCGGGGCATCGGCGCCGCGCTGGCCCGGGCCTTCGCCGCGGCCGGCGCCCGGGTGGTGGTCAACGACCTGGACGCCGGGGC
>NZ_JBEXJK010000540.1:0-4741 GCF_040609095.1 Kitasatospora sp. NPDC004799 | reverse complement strand
GGCTGGGTGGTCGACGCCTCCGGCGCCGCCGCGGGCTACTAGGTGCACCAGGCCGCCGTGCGCGGCCAGCGCGCGCAGCCGCTCGGCGGGCCCTTCGTCGGACGCCGGGGAGTCGAACCCCCGGGAGCCGGGCGCGGCGCGGCGGGCCAGTCCGGCGAGCGCGCCGTCCGGTTCGTCGTCGCCGAGCAGATGGGCCGTCACCCGGTCCGGCACGCGCAGGGTCCGGGAGAGCAGCGGGCGGTCCGGCTCGGCGACCTCCAGCAGGCCGCCGGCGATCAGCGGGGCCCGGGTGGAGAACCGGAAGCGGCCGGCCCCGGCCCCGGGCAGTCCGCACAGTTCCAGGGCCAGGCCGACGGTCGCCCGGCGGCGGGTCAGGTCGTCGTTGAGGTAGCCGTAGAGCTGTTCGAAGCGGGCGTCGAGGTCGGGGGCGAGCGCGATCAGCAGCAGGTCGAGGTCCACCGGGAGCAGCCCGAAGGCGGCGCTCAGCCGCCCGAGCCGGGAGCCGGGCGGCGGCGCGGGCCCGTCGCCGGGGTCCGCGGTGCCCCGGTGGACGGTGGCGGAGGCCGCCAGGATGCGGTCCACGGCCTCCGGGCCGAGGTACTGGCCGCGGTACGGGTCGTCCGGGTCCGGGTCGTCGGCCCGGCGGGCGCGCACCGCGGCGCGGACCCGCTGTTCGACCCGGTGCAGCCGCTCCCAGAGGTACTGCTCGTGGT
The DNA here is from genome assembly GCF_040609095.1 of Kitasatospora sp. NPDC004799. NCBI lineage: Bacteria > Bacillati > Actinomycetota > Actinomycetes > Kitasatosporales > Streptomycetaceae > Kitasatospora > Kitasatospora sp. NPDC004799. The sequence goes on along the minus strand of NZ_JBEXJK010000540.1, from coordinate 4,028 downwards.
CCGGCGGGGTGCCGATCACGGCCGCGGCGCCGTTCACCGCCGGGGCCTCGGGGGCCCGGTCGAGGTCGAGGCTCATCGCGCCCTGCCCCGGGGCCGGCGGCCGGGCGGCAGCCCGCGCTCCCGGGGCGCGGCGAAGCCGTCCGCCCCGGGGTCGGCGGTGCCCTGGTAGCGCAGTCGGCGGCCCGGGTCGTCGGCGGGCGGCCGGCCGGCCGGGCTGGTGTCGCCGGCGTGCAGCACCAGTCCGTCGGTGACCGGCGGCCCCACCGGGCCGCGCTCGCCGGGCAGCGGGGCGAGCACCCGGAGGTCCACCGAGGGCCGCAGCTCCCCGCCGAGCGAGGACCAGACGTCGGACACCGACGGCAGGCCGGTGTCGCGCCCGGCGATGTCCAGCGTGACGGTCAGTCCGAGCTCGGCGAGCGTGCCGGTGAGCAGCCGGGCGGGCAGCGTGTCGGTGGTGGCGAGGCACCGCAGCACCTCGGCCAGCAGCCGGTGTTCGTCCTGCGGCCGGTTGGTCCAGGCGGTGACCAGGTAGGCCAGCTCGAACCACCGGGGCGCCGGGCGCTGCGCGGTCACCAGGCCGTCCTCGTCGTACTCCGCGATGGTGCCGCTCTGCCGGCGGCCGGTGTCCTCGCGCAGCCCGTACAGGAAGACGCTGACCGTGGGCGCGTTGCGGCGGGCGGCGAAGTCCTTGGTGGGCGCGTCGAAGACCACCTCGATCCCGCGCTCGGGCAGGCCGGTCCCGGCGAGCAACTGCCGCAGTGCCTCGTCGACTTCGTGGATCACCGCCGCTCCACCTCCCCGGGCGGGCCGATGCTGCCTTCCACGACGAGGAAGGGGCAGGTCACCGGGGAGAATCCGGGGCCTTCGGCGGTGATGGTGCGCGGGCCGGTCTCGTCCTTGGGGAGGATGAGCAGCTGTCCGGCGAAGGTGCCGTCGGCCTTCGGGCGGGTGGGCGCCGCGGCGGCGGTGATGCCGGGCTGCCAGGTGAACGTGACGGGTGCGCCGGGCGGGAAGTCCACGCCGCGCACGGAGGTCACGAAGCCGGGCTTGCCGATCGGCGGCACCGCGACGATGCGGGGCTGGAGGATGCGCAGCGGGGTGCTCGCCCGGTGCGGTCCGGGGGTGGCGTCGGTGCCGGTGGTGGTCAGCTCGGCGGTGATCGTGGTGTCCAGCGCCGCCACGGGCGAGAGCACCACCCGGATCACCGCGCTGCGGCCCGGGCCGAGGTCGCTCACCGTGCAGGTGCCGTTGCGGCAGCCGGGCGGCAGGGCCTCGGTGGGCACGCCGGCGGGCAGGCCGAGGGTCAGCCGCAGGCCGGTCGCGAGGGCCTGGCCGCTGTTGCGCACCGTGTAGCTGACGGTCACGTGGCCGCCGACGTAGCCGGGGTTCGGCTGGGCGTCGACCGTGACGCCGGGGCCGGCCTGGGGCGGGGGCGCGGGAGCCGGGGGCGGCGGCGGTGCGGGGGTGGGCGTGGCGGTCGGAGTCGGAGTCGGGGTGGGTGTGGGTGTGGGTGTCGGGGTGGGCGTCGGCGTGGCGGTCGGCGACGGGGTGGGCGTCGGGGTCGGGGTGGCCGTCGGCGAGGGGGTCGGCTCCAGCACGGGCAGGAAGGTCCGGGCGGAGTCGTCGTCGGGGTTCGGGTCCAGCACCGCCCCGGTGACGCTCCAGCCGAAGTCCGGGACGCCGGGCCGGGTGCCGATCAGGGTGGCCTTGATCCGGACCACCGCGCGCGGGGCCAGCGTGCCGAGTTCGCAGCGCAGGGCGGCCGCGTCGCACGAGCCGGTCGGGGTGGTCAGCCTGTCGAGCCGGCCGCCGGTCGGCACCGAGACGGTGAGGACGGTGCCGGGCGAGGGCGCGGGGCCCTTGTTGGTGACGGTGATCGTCACCTCGGTGGCACCGTCGACGGGGACGGCGGGGGTCCGGTCCGGCGCGGTGAGCGCCAGGTCGACGGACTGCTGGACGGCCGGCTCCTTCTGCCGCCCGGGCAGCCGCCAGTCGAGCGCGGTGAGCCGGCCGGAGGCGAAGTCGTAGACCTTGAACCCCTCGCGGGCGCTCGGCGGCGCGGCCCGGCGGGAGGTCATCACCAGTTGCGCGCTGTCCGCCGTCCAGGCGACGTCCCGGGGCTGGAACGGGCCGCTGGTGGAGTGGTCGGGCAGCGGTTCGGTGCAGGCGCCGCGGCCGAGCCCGGTGGGCACGACCACCGTGCAGTCGTCGCCGGTCGGCGTGGTGACGACGATGCCGTCCCGCTGGTTGTTCCCGCCGTCACCGCCCTTGCGGTTGAAGGCGATCCGGCGGCCGTCCGGCGCGAAGGCGGGGCTGTCGTCGATGACGTTGCAGCTGCCCGGGCAGGCCGTCCGGCTGAGGTCGGTCTGCCGGGTGAGGTCGTCGGCGGCGACCGTCCAGACGTGCAGGTTGCCGGCGTTGCCGTCGACCACGGCCGTCCGGGAGAAGGCGATCAGCTTGCCGTCGGGGGACCAGAACGGCTGGCCGTCGGAGGCGCCCCGCTGCCCGGCCGGCGGCTGGACGGTGCCGACGATCCGCCCGGTGGCCACCTCGGCGATCAGCACCCGCCCGGGCCGGGCGGGCTGCTGGCCGGTGGCCGGGGCGCTGCGGCTGAACACGACCAGCCGGCCGTCCGGGGAGATCGACGGGTCGGTGTCCCGGTCGTCCGCGGCGCGTCCGGCGAGGTTCATCGGCTGCGGGTTCGCCCCGTCGGCGTCGGCCAGCCAGATCCGCTGGATCCGCCCGGCCGGCCCGTCCTCGTAGCGGGTCACCACGATCCGCCGGCCGTCGGGCGTGTAGGTCTGGCGCTCGAACCAGGGGTCGAAGCCGGGGCGGGGGTGGAAGAGCGGGTCGTCGGCCGGGTCGGTGCTGGTGTTGGTGTCGGCGGCCGGGTCCTCGCGGAGCACGCTGATGCCGAGGTCGCGCGGGTCGCCGCCGTCGGGGCGCATGTCCTGCACGTCGGCGACGTTGGACCCGGAGGCGCTGGTCTGCTCGACCACGGCGCCGCCGCCCTGCTGCGGGCCCAGCCAGGTCGGCGAGGCGATCAGCCGGTCCGCGCGGTAGAGCAGGACGGGCGCTTCGCAGTTGCAGGTCAGCGCGTGGTAGAGGTTCACCACCGGCGGCTGGGACGGGTCGGGCTGCGAGCTCGGCTTCGCGGGGTCGAGCAGGTCGGCGCTGAGGAACACCACGCCCTTGCCGTCGGCCGTCCAGGCGGCGGAGCCGGTCCGCCAGGTGGAGCCGGTGCCGGGGAAGTAGGCCTTGTCGCCGCCGGTGGGCGAGGTGAGCATCAGGGTGCGGCCCTGGTCGCCCTTGTCCCAGGTGTAGACGATCTCGTTGCGGTGTTCGTCGGTGTCCACCGGGTTCCAGGCCGGGTCGATCGCGTCCCCGGTGGTCACGTCGGTGACCTTGACGGGCGCGCCGCCCTCGAACGGCCGCAGGTAGATCTGACGGTGCGACGCTTCGCCGTCGCAGGAGTAGGCGATCCACTTGCCGTCGGGCGAGACCGTCGGACGGGTCTCGTCGGCGGCGCCGTCGGTGATCCGGCGCAGGCCGCTGCCGTCCCGGTTGACCGCCCACAGGACGTGCTGGGAGGTGCCGTCGTCCCGGGACTTCAGCGCCTCGAAGACGACGCCCTTGCCGTCCGGGGCCAGCGCCGGGTGGGCGGTGTCCATGCCGGTGGTGAGCCTGCGCACCGCGCCGGCCGCGTCGCGCAGGTACACCTGGGGCAGCGGGCCGTCCCGCAGGCTGGTGAAGACCACCTCGTCGCCGCGGGCGGACGGGTCCTGGTCGAAGTGGATCGGGCCGGGCCCGAACAGCGGGGTGCTGTCCATCGGGCCGGTCACCCGGCCGAGGCCCCGGTGGTTGGTGCCGGCGAACAGGATCCGCCCGGCCTCCGGCTCGGCCGCGGCGACCGGGGCGGCGGCGACCTGCCCACCGGGTGCGGGTCGACGTGGCCGGTGGCCGGGGGGATCACCTGGTGGTGCACGGCGAGGGTCGCCTTGATCAGGCCGGCGACGCCGGCGGCGGCC
>NZ_JBEXJK010000539.1:0-4744 GCF_040609095.1 Kitasatospora sp. NPDC004799 | reverse complement strand
CCGGCCCCCCCCCCGGGGCCGCCGCGTTCCCCGGGCCGCCGCGCCGCCGGCCACCCGCGCGGTCGGCCGCCGCGCCGCCGGCCACCCGCGCCGCAGGGCGGGAACCATCCGGCCCCGTGCCGAGTCTTTGTCAATGCTTTACTGTTTCATTGCCAAGACCCGACCCCCGGAGTGCCCGCACCGTGACCAGCCTCGCCCTCGGCCCGTCCTGGCTCGATCCGACCAACCTGATCTCCACCTTCGGTCCGATCGGCATCCTGGCCATCGTCTTCGCCGAGTCCGGTCTGCTGATCGGCTTCTTCCTGCCGGGGGACTCGCTGCTGTTCACCACCGGCCTGCTGGTGGCCGACGGCACCTACCTGCACCAGCCGCTCTGGCTGATGTGCGCGCTGATCGTGGCCGCCGCGGTGGCCGGGGACCAGGTCGGCTACCTCTTCGGCCGCAAGGTCGGCCCGAGCCTCTTCCGCCGCCCCGACTCCCGGATCTTCAAGCAGGAGAACGTCGAGAAGGCCGCCGCCTTCTTCGACCGGCACGGCCCCAAGGCGATCGTGCTGGCCCGCTTCGTGCCGATCGTGCGCACCTTCACCCCGATCGTCGCCGGGGTGAGCAGGATGAACTACCGCACCTTCGTCGTGTACAACCTGGTCGGCGGCGTGCTGTGGGGCGCCGGCGTCACCGTGCTCGGCTACTTCCTGGGGCAGATCCCCTTCGTCCGGGACAACATCGAGGCCATCCTGGTCGGCATCGTGCTGGTCTCGGTGATCCCGGTGGCGATCGAACTGCTGCGGGCCCGCCGTTCCGGCAAGTCCGCCGCCGCCCGCCACCGCGCCGGGTAGGCGTCCGCCGCTCCGGCCACGTGACGCCGCGTACATGTGCGTCGGACTGTTCGATCAGGCAAGGTGTAACCCGAGATCGAACGGTGGCCGGCGGCCACCAGGGGCGGCAAGGAGCGGAAGTGCCTAAGCGGGGCCGACCGGGTGCGGGCAAGCGGGCGAGGGGAGGCCGGGCGGTCCGACAGGCGCGGCAGGCACCCCCGAAGCCGGTGCACCCCGCCGACGCGCCGCCCACCGAGGGCCTGCTCGGCCACCCCGCCCCGCCGGCCGACGCCACCACCGTCGTGCCGCTCCCCCCGGCCCTCCCGGAGACCAAGGGCCTGCTGGCCCCCGAACCAGAGCCGACGCCGGAACCGACGCCGGTGCCCGAGCAGGTGCCCGCGTCGGCGGCCCGCGCCGACACTGGCCGGGCCGACACCGGACGGACCGACACGGGACGGACCGACACCGGCCGGGCCGAGCCCGAGCGCCCGGTCCGCCGCCGCTCGGTCGCCGAGGACACCCTCACCCCCGAGGAGTGGCGGGCGGCCGGCTACACCCCGCCCACCGGCATCCCCGTCCCGGACCTGACCGCCGGCGCCCCCGGCGAGGCGCCCTGGCCGGACCGGATGCGCACCCTGCTGCGGACCCCGATGTCCGAGCGGCCCGCCTTCGAGCGCACCGCCCGCGAGATGCACCCCTCCGCGGCCGTCACCCGCAACGTCCCGCGCATCCTCGACCTGACGCTGCGCATCGGCGAGCTGCTGCTGGCCAGCGGCGAGGCCGCCGAGGACGTCGAGGCGGCGATGCTCGGCATCGCCCACGCCTACCGGCTGGACCGCTGCGAGCCGCAGGTCACCTTCACGCTGATCGGCATCTCGTACCAGCCCTCGCTGGTCGAGCCGCCGGTCACCGCCGACCGCGTGGTGCGCCGCCGCACCTCCGACTACACCCGGCTCGACGCGGTGTACGAGCTGGTCGCGGACATCACCGCGGAGAAGGTGACGGTCAACGACGCCTACCGCCGGCTCGCGGTGATCCGCCGCAACCGGCACCCGTACCCGGCCTGGTTCCTCGCCCTGACCACCGGCCTGCTGGCCGGCGCGGCGACCTTCCTGGTCGGCGGGCGGATGGACGACAAGGCCTGGCTGGTGTTCGCGAGCGCCTTCGTCGCGGCCGTCCTCGGCGACCGGCTGGCCTCGGCGCTGGCCCGGCGCCGGCTGCCGGAGTTCTACCAGTTCGTGGCCGCCGCGATGCCGGCCGCCGCCTCCGGCATCATCCTCTCGCTCAACGACTGGGGCCTGCGCGGCTCGGTCGTGATCACCGGCGGCCTGTTCGCCCTGCTGCCCGGGCGCGCCCTGGTCGCCGCCGTGCAGGACGGTCTGACCGGCTTCTACATCACCGCCGCGGCCCGCCTGCTGGAAGTGATCTACCTGGTCGCGGGCATCGTGATCGGCGTGATGGTGATCCTCTACCTGGGCGTCGGCTTCGAGGCGAACCTGCGCCCGGACGAGAGCCTGGTGGGCGTCAGCTACCCGCCGGTCCAGATGGTCGCCGCGATGCTGCTGACCCTGGCCTTCGCGACGCTGCTGCAGACCGACCGCCGCGCGCTGGCCCTGGTGACCGTCAACAGCGGCATCGGCTGGGCCAGCTACGGCGCGCTGGTGTACAACGCGGGCGTCAACCCGATCGCGGCGACCGGCGTGGCGGCCGGGCTGGTCGGCCTCTTCGGCCAGCTGATGGCGCGCTACCGCAACGGCTCGGCGCTGCCGTACGTGACCGCCGCGATCGGCCCGCTGATGCCCGGTTCGGCGCTCTACCTCGGGATGCTCGCCTTCGCCCAGGGGCACTCCAGCGCCGGCCTGGTGTCGGTCTTCCGGGCGGCGGCGATCGCGATGGCGCTGGCGGTCGGGGTGAACCTCGGCGGGGAGATCGCCCGGCTGTTCCTGAAACTGCCGGTCGGCGCCGAGCGCCCGTCGCTCTACCCGGTCATGCCGCGCCGGGCGGCCAAGCGCACCCGAGGGTTCTGACGGCCGTCGGCCCGGTGTTGGGCGCGATGTGGGCCCCGGGCCACGTCGCGGCAGGCAGGACGCAGGACCAGGAACGAAGGTAAGACCCATGACGACACTGCTGGACGGCTACCGCGACCACGTCGTCGCCGCGCACAAGCAACCGCTGTTCCTGCTGCTGGTCGGATTCATCACCTCCTTCGTCTTCATCCGGTTCAGCGTCCGGATGATCCGCGCCAAGGTGCGCTGGTGGCCGGGCAACGTGACCCCGGGCGGCCTGCACATCCACCACATGGTGTTCGGCCTGGGCTTCCTGCTGCTCGGCGGCATCGGGGTGTTCGCCACCTACGGCGGGCACCCGTGGATCGACTGGTTCGGCCTGGCCTTCGGCATCGGCTGCGGCCTGGTGCTGGACGAGTTCGCGCTGATCCTGCACCTGGACGACGTGTACTGGAGCGAACAGGGCCGCAAGTCGGTGGACGCGGTGATCTTCGGCATCCTGTTCACCTCCCTGCTGCTGGTCGGGTACGTGCCGTTCGGCGTGGTGCCGGGCGAGGAGACCAGGTGGGGCCTGGTCACGATCATCTCGGTGAACTCGCTGGCCTCGGTGATCACCCTGCTCAAGGGCAAGGTGTGGACCGGCCTGCTCGGGATCATGGTCCCCGGCCTGTCCTGGATCGGGGCGATCCGGCTGGCCCGCACGAGCAGCCCGTGGGCCCGCTGGCGGTACGCCTCGCGCCCCCGCCGCCGGGCGCGCGCGCTGCGGCGCGAGCGCCTGCTGCACCGGCGCGCGGACCGGGCCCGCACCTGGCTCTTCGACCTGATCGCCGGGGCCCCCGACAAGGTGCCCGCCAACCACCCGGCCGCGCACCGGGTGGCCGAGCGGATGGCCGCCCGGGCCACCGCCCACCTCGACGCGCACGCGGCCCGGGCGCTGGCCCGCCGTCAGGCCCGGCTGGCCGACCGCCGCTCGGCGGCCGCCACCGGGACGGCGGGGAAGTCCCGGGGCGCGGCGGACGAGGCGGCCGGGGCGGTCGAGGCCGGTCCGGCCCGTTCCCGGCTGGCCCAGCAGCGCCGCCGTACCGTGCGGGCCGGGCGCATCAGGGCCCTCGCCGTCGGTCCGACCGGGCTGGAGAGCCGGCCCGAGCGGCACCCCCGGCTGCGGACGCACACCCGCCGGATCGCCCGGTAGACCGCCCTCCCGGGGCCCGGCACCGTCCGTCCCGCTCCGCCCCGGTGCCCGACTCGGCTCCGCCCCGGTGCCCCGCTCGGAGCCGAGGCTCGGTCGGATCATCGGATGGTCACCCGACCGGCGGAGCGCTTTCCAGGTGTGAAGGCCGCCGGAATTGAGAACATGAGCGTCATGTGACCGTTCTGTCACGTGATGGGATGATTCATCGGACTCCTCCGCCGCCCCCGGGCCGTCCGTCCGCCCGTGCGCCGCGCGCCGTCCGACGCCGTCCCCTCCGGACCCGTCAGAAGGGATGTCGCGTGGCGCGCAGGCTCCTGCCGATCCTCCTGTTGTCCCTCACCGCCCTGCTCGGGCTGCTCCCCGCGGCCCAGGCCGCCCCGGCCCCCGGCGAACCGGTCGTCGGCGACCGGCCCGTCGGCGGACCGGCGGCCGACCGGGCCGGGGACGAGGAGCCGTACCCGACCACCGAGGAGATCGACCGGGCCCGGGCCGAGGAGGAGCGCAAGGCCGCCACGGCCGCCGCCCTGGAGGCCGCACTCACCGCCGCCCGGGTCGAGCTGGACCGCGCCGCGCGCACCACCGAGCAGGCCGTGGAGGCCTACAACGGCGCCCAGCTCGCCCTCTCCCGGGCCCGCGCCGAGGAGGCGGCCGCCGCGCAGCGCGCCGCCACCGCCGAGACCGAGCGGGCGGCGGCCGCCGAGGACGCGGCCCGGCTCGCGGCCGAGACGTAC
>NZ_JBEXJK010000538.1:0-4768 GCF_040609095.1 Kitasatospora sp. NPDC004799 | reverse complement strand
GGTCAACCTGCTGAACGAGCCGGCGCTGGACGGGCTGACGGCGCTCGCGGGGTGATCTCGTCCCGCCGGTCCCACACCGCCCGGGAGATGCGGGCGAGCAGCCGGGCCGCCGGGTCGGTGCGGTCCGTGCCGTCGGCGAGCGGGCCGGTGTAGCAGACGGCGATCAGGTAGGGCGGGCAGTCGGCCGACTGGACCACGCCCACGCTGAGCCGCACGCCGGGGAACCAGCCGTTCTTGAAGGCGATCCGGGTGTTGGACGGCAGGCCGGCGGCGAGGTCGACCCGGAAGTCGTTCTGTTCGAGGAGTGCGAGGAGTTCGGGCTCGCCGGCCAGCGAGCGCAGCAGGCGGACCAGGTCGCGGGCGCTCACCCGGTTGTGCACGCCCTGGGCGCGCGCCGCGTAGTCCTCGATCCCGCGCGGGGTGGCGCTGTGGGTGGCCCCGGCGCGCCGCCAGACGTCGGCCACCGCCTGCTGGGTGGTGCGGGCCAGGCAGAGGTTGGTGGCGAGGTTGGAGGAGTGGGTGATCATCCGCTCGGCGAGGAGGCGGAGCGGGACGTGGGTGCCCAACAGCTCCCAGGGGAGCGGATCGCTGTCCCAGTCCGGGTCGTTGCCGAACTCGCCGCCCACGACGGACTCGAAGCGGTTCACCACGGGGACCTCGGCGTCGAGGTTGACCCCGCTGCGGCAGAGCGCGGCCAGCACCGCGACCTTCATCGTGCTCGCGGCATCGTGCAGTTCGTCCGGGTTGCGGACGAACACCGGCTTCGCGTCACCCGCCCAGGGGGCCACCACCACAGAGAGCATGGGGGAAGGGTAGGGGAGGCCGGGGCCGGACCCCAGCCGTTGCGGCGAACGACACGCGACACCGTCCCCCGGCGGTGCGCTCGGGCGTCGTTCCGTGACGGCGTGCCCAACCGCCTTCCCCCGCCGGCGTGCCCAACCGCCTTCCCCCGCCGGCGCGCTCAGTTGCCGGGCGGCGGCGCCGCGGGCCTGCGCCGCAGCCACCGGCCGGCCGTCCGCCGCGACTGCCGTACGACGACCCGCCCGTGGCTCTTCCGGCCGACCAGCTCCACGCGCAGCGTGACCGGCCTCGCGGCCTCCGGGCCCCGGTGGTTCCGGACCCGGCTGAACTCCAGCCTCAGGCCGTCGGCGTCGACCACGACGTCCGGCCCGGTGATCAGCGTCAAAGTCTTGCCCTGCATGTCCAGGTCGATCCGCAGGGTGTCGTGGGTGATCACCGCCTGGGTGAAGTCGAGCGTCACCTCGCACCACTCCGCGCGGAGTTCCAGCCGGCGCGGTACCACCCAGCGCCCCTCCCGCCTGACCGGGCTGAACCGCTGGTCGATCCGGACCACGTCCTTGGGCTCCGCCACGACCCCGCCGGCGGAGACCGCCACGGCCGGCAGGTCGGCGGTGAGCTCGGCCAGCTCGCCGACCGTCCGCGCCGACAGGGCGGCCTCCACGCGCTGGTCCAGTTCGTCCGAGGTCAGCCGGCCGTCGCCCGCCGCGACGACCAGCAGTTCGACCACCCTGTCCCGGTCCGCGTGCGAGGCCCGCAACTCGGGCCGCGAGCTGCGGCCGGCCTGCTTCCCGGCGGGCACGATCTCTCCCGGCATGCTTCCCGTCTTCCCGTCCTGAACGTGACGAAGGCCTTCGCGCGCGGTGCTCGGCGACGCGGTCGGTCGCGCGGTCGGTCGCACGGTCGGCGGCGCGCTCGGCGGCGCGCTCGGCGGCGCGGACCGGAACTCACGATATATCGCGATAGGGGTTCCTGCCAGGCCCGCCCCCTCCCTGCGGCCTCCTCCGCCCACGGAACGCGGAGTGGGAAGTCGGACCCGCCGACTTCCCACTCCGGCCCTACCCCGACCTCAGTTGACGAAGTAGCTGAACCCGACCGTGGCCGCGGACATCCCGGGTGCCACCACCCGCGTCACCGTCCCCTGACAGTTCGCCGCGGAGTACACCTGGACCGTCACGTCGGTGAGGTTCTCGACGATCACCGGCGACAACGTCGGGTAGCACCCCCGGGCCGGGTTCTGCCGGATGACACCGTTCACCGTCAGGGTTCCCGTCGCTGCCTGCGCGGGTACGGCGAGCGCGAGCGCACCGGCGGTGGCCAGCATCCCGACCGCGGCGATTCGACGACGCATGACTGTTCTCCCTTCCGAGGGCGCACAACCGGTAACGGCGCCCTTCCGGGGCATGGATTCCCGCAGCGTCCTCTCCGGGTCGGAACCCCGGCCGCAATCCCCCGAACCGCCGTACCGCCCGGCCCGGCCGATCCGCCGGGAGTGGGAAGTCGGCCGGGCCGACTTCCCACTCCAGAGCCTCGGCCGGGCTCACCCGGGGTCGGCCGGGGTCGGCCGCCGCGTTCGGCCGCTCGGGGCCACCGGGCGGCCGGGCGCGGGTGGATCTCAGCGCCACCGCTGCGTGGCGGATCCGTTGCACTGCCACTGGCCGGCGGGCGCGCCGTTGTGCGTGGCGTCGTTCCAGATCTCCAGGCACTTGCCCGAGTTCAGGTTGACGAGTTCGGTGGTGGAGATCCAGCGCCAGTACTGGGTGGCGGATCCGTTGCACCCCCACTGTCCGGCGCGGGCGCCGTCGTTGGTGGCATCGCCCCAGATCTCCAGGCACTTGCCGGAGTTCACGTTGACGATGGTCGCCCATTCGCCCGTGAAGTTCATCCGCCAGTGCTGGGTGGCGGATCCGTTGCAGTCCCACTGTCCGGCGCGGGCACCGTCGTTGGTGGCGTCACCCCAGATCTCCAGGCACTTGCCCGAGTTCACGTTGACGAAGGTGACCTCCCCCGACGCCACCGAGCCGGCGACCGCAGCACCGGCGGCTCCGGCAGCTTCGGCGGACGGTGCGGCCGCGAAACCCGCGGTGATCACGATCCCGGCGACCAGCGCCGCTGTTCCCTTGCCGATCCGAAGATTCACGACTCTCCTTGGAAGGTGGGTGGAACCGCATGCCTACCCGACCGGTGATCGGCGGAACGATCGGGCGTTCGATTGGCGGGAAAGCGCGGCAGCCGGGCGGGAATCCGTGCACGACCGGTCGTCGGTCAACTCCCGTCAACCGTCGACCAGTTGAAGGGCCCGCCGGAGGTCGTGCTCGGCGATGGCGGCCATGGCCTCCCGGGCCGGGCAGTCCCCGTCGAGCAGCCGCAGCGGGCCCGCCGTCAGCGGGAGGCGCTGCGCCGGCGCGTAGCGGGCGAGCCGGGCCCGGCGAACCCTACCGGCGCAGATGGCGGCTCACGTCGCCGACCAGGGTGATCCGCACCCGCCGCTCCACGAACCGCCACCGCCCGCCGTCCCCGCGCGCGAAGCGGTCGTGGTACCGCCCGGCGGCGATGGTCTGCAGCGGCAGCTCGGGCAGCGCCTGCAGCACGGTGACGTACGAGCGGGCGGCCGCCGTCCCGGCCCGCTCGTCGACCTCGACGGCCACGTTGCTGGTGACGTGCTGGGTCCGCGGCGTGCCGTCGGCGTACACGACGATCGTCTCCCGCAACATCGCCTCGATCGCCGCGCCCCCGCTCAGCGGAGCACCGCTGCCGACGAAGACGGCATCGGCGAGCAGCGCGCCGACGCCCGCGAAGTCGCCGTCGTCCACGAGCTCGGCATAGCGCGCGATCAGGTTCTCGATCGCCCGGTGGCTCGGCACCGGATCGACGGGCGCGGACATGTCCCTCCCCGGGATCGGCAGTCGGCTCCCCCGACTCTCCCACGCCTCGATCACGCTGCTGGGTCGAGCTCCTTGATCGGGCGTCGGAACTTGCTCGGCGGGGCCGCATCGCACGCCGAAACGGTTCGGCACCCGGGCCTGCCCCAGCTGCGGCTACCGGCCGACCGCTGCGGCCAGGCGGGAGATCTCGGCGGCGACGGCCTCCGGGTCGGCGGGGACGGTGACCCGGGCGACGCCGTCCAGGCCCGGGTGGGTGCCGACCCGGACCGAGTGCCGCGCGTTGCGGAGCAGGTCCAGGTCGTTGACGTCGTTGCCGAAGGCGTCGTAGGCGTCGATCCCCAGCGAGGTGAGCGCCTCCCACTTGTTGGTGGTGCCCGGGGCGAAGTCGACGATCGCCTCGTCGAGGTGGTGGTTGACGGTCATCCCGAGCGCGCGGCCGGCCTCGGCGAGGGCCGCCAGGTCGGTCGCGTCGACCACCAGGAACTTGACCACGGCGGGGAGTTCGGCGAGCTCCACCCGGCGGGCGAGGCCGCCCTGGTCGACCCGGCCGCGGATCGGGTGGTCGGCCGGTCCGGTGTAGGCGTAGTCCCACGGGCCGTCGGCGAGGTAGCCCGCCCGGAACCGCTCGGCCTCGGCCAGCAGTCGGCCGAACTCCCCGGGCTCGAACGCGGCCCGCGCCCGCACCCGGCCGTCGACGGAGACCAGGCTGCCGTTCCCGCCGATCAGCGTGGCGGTGGGGAAGGCCCCGTCGAGGACGGGCAGGAGGTCGCGGACCGGCCGGGCGGAGGCGAAGACCAGCTGGTGGCCGGCCCGCTCGCAGGCGTCGAGGGCCGCGAGGATCCGGCCGTCGATCGTCCGTCCGTCGAAGCAGAGCGTGCCGTCGATGTCGAAGACCGTGGTGCGGGCGCTGGAAGTGATCACCATGCGATCGTATCCACCGGGTTCCGTACCCGATCCACCGCCCACCGCGGGCCTTCGAGGCCGGCCCCTAGGGTCCGTCTTCAAACTCCCGTCGTCCGCCCGGAGGGCGGGCGGGGCGGCGTTGGGGTGCGTGCATCGCAAGGCGGAGGAGGGAGCCACTGCGG
>NZ_JBEXJK010000537.1:0-4777 GCF_040609095.1 Kitasatospora sp. NPDC004799 | reverse complement strand
CAGCTCCACGCGCAGCGAGTCGGGTCCGTCGATGAACACCTTCCGCGCCGTTCCGGCCGCCGCCAGCACCGCGCCGCCCAGTTCGCGCCGGCCGCTCCAGCGGGCGACGCCGTAACCGCCGACCAGACCGCCCGCCGCGGTCAGCGCGGCGGGCGCGGCGGCCGCGAGCACGTTCGGGACCTTCGCCATCGTCGACTCCACTCGTAGGCTCGTTGGGGCTCTCGGTCTCCGACCATAACCCGGTGAACGAACGGCGCCGCCGGGGCCTCCCGGGAGCCTCGCGTCCGGCCCTCTCCTCAGGCCCTCTCCTCAGGCCCTCTCCTCAGGCCCTGTCGTCGGGCCGCTTGGTCAGGCCCGGTCGTCCGGTCCTACCGGAACGCCTCGGCCGGCGTCTGCCCCGGCACCGTGGCGGCCAGCAGCCGCGCCGCCTCCGCCGGGTCGAGCACCCGCTCCAGCCGCAGGTCGCCCGGGACCTCCTGGATGAACCGCCCGGCCGACCAGCTCCGCTCGTAGGGCAGCGGCTCCAGGACCAGGGTGCGCACGCCGTCCACCACCGGGATGTCGCTCGGCGTGCCCTCGTTCCAGATCCAGGAGCCGTCCGGCGCGACCAGGTTGAAGGCGCCGGTGGCGATCACCCGGCGGCCGTCCAGGAACGCCGTCCGGGCCAGTGCCACCACCTCCGGGTCCTGCGGGGTGCCGGGCAGGTGGCCGCCGCCGACCAGCACGTCGGCGAGCAGGGTGTGCAGCTGGAAGGTGTCGCTCAGGCCGCTCATCCGCAGCAGGTAGCCGGTGCCGGTGGGCCGGTCGAGGACCAGCAGCGGCTCGTCGTCCAGCACCAGCGCCAGGTGGACCAGGCCCTTGAAGTCGTGCTGCTCGCCCCGGTAGCGGTCGAACAGCTCCAGGAGCACCTCGGTCACGCCCGAGGCGCGGGCCTCGGTCCGGACCTCGGCGTGCGCGTACACCGCCCAGGCCGCCTGCTGCCACAGGTGCAGCGTCCACCAGGCGACCACGGCCAGGTGGGCGTGCCAGTCGTCCAGGTGCGCCGGGTCGGCGATCCGCTCGTGCGCCTCGGCCGGATCGTCCTGCTCCGCGTCGGGCAGCGGGCCGCCGCCGGTGGCGGCCCAGCGCCGCACCAGCAGCTGCGCGCCGGTCAGCGCCTCGCGCAGGCCGGCCAGCACCGGGCCGGAGCAGGCGACCGGGTCGGCGCCGTGCTCCACGCAGGCGCCCACCACCATGGCCAGGTGCGCGCGGGGGAACGGCGGGGCGTCCGGCAGCAGCGCCGCCAGCCGGGGGCCGGCCGCCACCCGCTCTGCCGGTTCGGCCGCGCCGAAGAGCCCGCCGACCTGCCCGAGGGCGGGCCCGAACCGCTCCTCGTCCCCGGCCGCGACCACGGCCTCCAGGGCGGCCACGGCTTCGGCGAAGGTGGGCTGTTGACGGTGCGACGGTATCTGCTCGGTGGACATTCGCCGCAGCATAGGGGGCGGAGCCGGTCCGGCGGAAACTCCTCCGCGCGACACCGCGTCCGTCGCCCGCACCCGGCCCGGCTCGGCCCGGCTCGGCCCGTCCCGGGCCGCCCGCGGGGCCCGTCCCGATCGCACGCCCGGCCCGTCCCGGCCGCCCGCGGGGCCTGTCGGTGCCCGGTGGCAGACTTCGACCGTGACAGACTCCGCGATCACCGACGGCAGCTACCTCGTCCGCAACGTCGGCAGCGGCCTGCTGCTGCAGGTCGCTGACGCCTCCCGGCGCAGCGGCGCCCGGATCGTCCTCGGCGCGGACGACGGCGGCGCCGCCCAGCTCTGGCGCCTCACCGCCGTCCACCCGGGCGGCGCGCTGTTCCACATCGAGAACGCCGGCAGCGGCAAGCGGCTGGACGTCACCGGCGCCTCGACGGAGGACGGCGTCCGGATCCAGCAGTGGTCGGCCAACGCCTTCGGCGCCCAGGAGTGGCTGCTGGAGGCCCACGTCGACGCCCCGGGCACCTACACCGTCACCAGCTTCATCAGCGGCAAGCCCCTGACGGCGGGCGACACCCCGGAGGCCGACGTCCACCAGCGCGAGGACGCCGACGTCCCGGCCCAGTGGTGGCGCTTCGAGCGCCGGGACGCCTGAACTCCCTGCCTGAAGTCCCTGCCTGAGCCCCCTGCCCTGAGGCTCCCGGGCGCCGGACCCGGAGGCCGGGTCAGTCGGCGAGGCTGGCGCGGACGGCGTCGAGCTCGGCGTCCGTCGCGCCGTGGTGGCGGAGGTAGCCGGGGACCGTGCCGTGGTGGTCGTGGATCCAGGCCAGCGAGGAGGCGAGGAGCTCGGCGCCGACCGGGCGGGAGAGCCGCTCGGTGCCGGTCTCGTCGAGGTACGGGACGGGGCCGTCGTCGAGCCCGAGCCCGGTGTTGGAGAGCAGGAAGTCGGCGGTGATCTCGGCCTCCGAGGCGCCCAGCAGGGACTGGAGGACGGCGATGGTGAGCCCGGTGCGGTCCTTGCCGACGGCGCAGTGGACGACGGTGGCCAGCGACCCCGGGGCGGCGAGGCGGCGCACCACGGCGGCGAGCGAGGGGCCGGCCTCCTCGGCCATGAAGAGGTAGAGGGCGGCCTGGTCCTCGGGCCAGGGCCGGTCGGCGTCCTTGGGGTGCGGGGGCAGCGTCGGCACGTGGAGGGTCTCGTGGTCGAGGCCGTGCCGCTGGTCCGGCCAGGTCTCCAGCTCGTACCCGCTGCGCAGGTCGAAGACCGTCCGCAGACCGAGGGCCTTGAGCCGCCGGGCGCCCTCCTCGGTGAGGGTGTGGAAGGACCCGGAGCGGTACAGCACGCCCCGGCGGAGGGCACCGATCCCGCCCGCGTCACGGAAGTTGCGCACACCGGGGATGTCGATGAAGGCGTCGGTCATGGTCACCACCGTACGGGCGGCCGCGGGCGGGCGGAAGGAAACGGCGGAGGGCCGCCCGGTGGCGGGACGACGTCGGCCGAAACCGGCCCCCGCCGGTGCGCGGACGGCCCGCGCGGCCGGCCGCTCAGCGCCCGCCCGAGACCTCCAGGAACGCCCCGGTGGTGTACGAGGCGGCCGGGGAGAGCAGGAAGAGGATCGCCTCGGCGACCTCCTCCGGCTGCCCGCCGCGCCGCATCGGCAGGCCGGGCGCGACCCGGTCGACCCGGCCGGGTTCGCCGCCCAGCGCGTGGATGTCGGTGTGGATCAGCCCCGGCCGCACCGCGTTGACCCGGATGCCCTCGGCGGCGACCTCCAGGGCGAGGCCGCGGGTCATCGAGTCCACCGCGCCCTTGGCGGCCGCGTAGTCGACGTACTCGTTCGGCGAGCCGATCCGGGAGGCGGCCGAGCCGACGTTGACGATGGCGCCGCCCCGCCCGCCGTGCCGGGTGGACATCCGGCGGACGGCCTGGGCCGCGCACAGGAACGGGCCGGTGATGTTGGCGGCCCAGATCCGGTTCAGCCGGTCCTCGTCGATCTCCTCCAGCCGGCACTGCTTCTCCAGCGTGCCGGCGTTGTTCACCAGCCCGGTGAGCGGGCCGAGTTCGTTGTCCACGGTGCGGAACAGCCGCTCCACCTCGGCGGTGCGGGAGACGTCGGCGCGGACCGCGAGGGCGGTGCCGCCCTCGGCCCGGATCGCGTCCACGACGGCGGCCGCCGAGGCATCGTCCGTACGGTAGTTGACGCAGACCCGGTGGCCGCGGCGGGCGGCCAGCAGGGCGGTGGCGGCACCGATGCCGCGGCTCGCGCCGGTGACGATCAGGACCTGGTCGGTCGGGGTGGTCGGCATGGCCCGTACGCTACCCGGCGGCCCGGCCGGGGGCACCCGCGGCGGCCTCCCGCAGGGCCGCGACCTTCGGGGCCCGGCTCCTCGGCGAGTCGAGGCCGAAGCCGCGGGCGTCGCCCAGTTCGTCCCGGACGAAGGCCTCGGTGCGGGCCGCCGCCTCCCGCAGGGCGTCGTCGAGCGGGACGAAGGGCAGCAGGACGAGCTCGGCGCGCTCGGTGTCGTACTCCCAGAGGCCGACGATCCGGCCGCGGTCGAGCACCACGTGGGTCTGCGGGTCCGCCTCGGTGCCGAAGGAGCGCCCGGCCCGGCCGGCGGGCAGCGGGCGGGCCGCGTCGGCGGGGTCGAGCAGCCGGGGCAGGTCGCGGTGGAGCAGGTGGATGCCGTCGATGTCGGCCAGCAGGGTGTAGTGCGGCTCGTCCGGCACCTCGAACCCGGCGTACTCCTCGGCGAGTCCGGGCGGCAGCAGGAGCTCCGATCCGGGCGAGAGCGGCACCGGGCCGGCCTCGGCGACGGCCCGGCGGGCGGTGGCGGCGGTGAAGCCGGAGAACCAGCGGAAGTGCCTGAGGGTGGCCGGGCCGGCCCAGGAGAAGTAGCGGCGGGCGAGGTCGACGGCGTCCCCGGCGACCGGCTGGTCCCAGCCGACGTAGCCGTAACGCTGCTGGTCCAGGCGGCCGTTGACGGGCACCCGGCGGATCCGGCCGCGGGACTGCAGCAGCCCGAGGGCGAGCGGCAGGGTGGTGGTGAGGCCGCGCCTGCGCCCCGGCTCGCCGAGCGGTCGGACGGCGTCGCCGACCGCCTCGCGGATCGCCGCCGGGGCCAGCGGGCGGTCCTCGGACAGCGCCCGCTCGACGGCCAGGCAGAGCTGCTCCACCTCGTCCCGGCCGACCCCCAGGTGCTTCTGGGCCGCGGCCAGTTCGCCCGCCGGCGCGGCCGCCCCGGCGGCCAGGCCAGCTCCATCAGCGCCCAGCCGACGGCGCCGCGGCCCTGGGGGCTGGTGTCGGCCATGTGCCGGCCGTCCT
>NZ_JBEXJK010000536.1:0-4784 GCF_040609095.1 Kitasatospora sp. NPDC004799 | reverse complement strand
GCCCGCCCGGCGGCGGCCCGGCGGCGGCCCGGCCCTGCGGGCTTCAGGGGGCTTGCGTGCTGGTCGGAAACGCCAGGGCCGTGCGCGCGGCCTCACGGACGTCCCCGTCCTCGTCCGCAGCCAGCCGTTCGAGCGCGGTGCGTACCGCCGGGCCGGGCCGGCGGGCCAACGACCACGCGGCCCAGAACCGGACCCAGCGGTCGGTGTCCTCGGCGCGGGCCACCAGCAGGTCGGTGACCGCCCGGTCGTGCGCCGAACCGAGAGCCTGGACGGCGCTGCACCTCACCTGGGGCGCGGGATCGCCGGCGCCGGCCATCAGAAGGGCTCGGGCCCGTGGGGGATCCCCCACGCCGAAGATGCTGCCGAGGGTGCTCATCACGTCGGCGCGCACCTCCGGGTCCGGGTCGGAGGCCGCGTCGGCGACGAGGTCGAAGTACTCGGCCCCGCCGAAGTCGGTGACGCTCAGGCCCCAGATGCCCACCCTCCTCGTCCCGGGGTCGGGCGAGGCGACGCAGTCGAGCAGCAGATCGTGCGCCGTCCCGGGCCAGGCGGAGAACAGTGCGAGGAGGTCGAGCCGCAGGGTGTCTCCGTCGTCGTCGCGGTCGCTCACGCTCGCGCGCAGCAGGGCCGGCAGGGCCGCCTCGCCGCAGGCGCCCGCCAGGGCGTGGGCGATCCGGTCCCGGGCGAACGAGTCGTTCGCCTCGACGTGGTCGGCGAGCCGACGCTCCAGCTCGGGCCGGAGGAAGGCGGCCGCCGGCGTCCGAAGCCGCTCGACCAGACGCTCGAACCGGCGGTGTGCACCCGGCCCGCGCTCGATGCCGCCGGCCAGCCCCGCGTCCAACTCGTCCAGCACACCCAGCAGCTCCGCACGCGCGGCACGTTCTGCCGGCTCTGCCCCTGCGGATCCATCGTTCCCTGACATGTCCGCACTCTACGCAGACGCGCTGACACCACCGGACGGCGGTCACGGCCGAACGGATTCCGCCCGCGCCGGGACCGTCGCCGTCCAGTGCCGTGACCGGCACGGTCCACCGTGATCGGAAGGCGGTTCGGGGGAGGAGTGTACGCGCAGCGGCTGGTATTACTGGGGCATGCAGGAAGAGACGGCACGCTCCGCGATCGACACCTTCATCTCCGCGTTCAACGCCACGGACGACAGCTATGTGACCGCCCTACTCTCCCAGGCCCTGACCTCGGACGTGGTCTTCTGGGGGCCGCTGGGCCGCAGCGAAGGAATCGCGGCGGTCGAGCAGTTCGTGCTGGACATCCGGCGCCACCCGGCGGGGGCCGGCACGATGGCGCGCTGCTCCGAGGTGGACATGCCCGGCGAGTGGGCCCGGTACCAGTGGGCCTTCACCACACCGGACGGAGGCCCGCGCCTGGCCGGAACGGACGTCGTCCACCTGCGGCGCAGCCTCATCGACCAGCTCATCGTCTTCGCGGGGGAGCTCGAACCGTCCGCCTCCTGAACCGTCCGCCTCCTGAACCGTCCTTCCGTCACCGGCCGGACGCTCCGCATCAGCGCTGGATCTCGGCCCGCGCCCTTTCGTCCGGCGTGCCGATGTCCCAGAAGCGGACGGTGCCGTGCGCACTGGCGTAGGCGCCCGTACCGCCGGTGACGGCCATGTCGAGCGGGGTGCTCGAGCCCTTGGTCCAGAGCGACTGCATCGTCAGGGAGCCGCCGTCGACCGCCATGGTGATCAGGCACTGCGTCGTGACTCCGCCACCGTCGATCTGGACGACCTGGCACGACCCGCCCCCGCGTCCGACACTGCGGCCGTCCTGGACGGCGGTGCCGGAGTAGACGTCCATGTCGCCCAGACTCGGGCCGACCGGTCCGAGGTCCAGGGCCTCGTACTGGTCGTTCTGGACCTTGAGTTCGAGGACCTCGACGCGGCCCCTTCGGGGGCTGTCGGCGTCCGCCGTACCCACGGCGGCGACCCCGATCGCGGCTGCGGCCAACGAGGCGGCGAGGAGCCTCCTGACCGTCAGGTACCTGCGGCTGCTTCCGTTGGTGACCATGGTGGATCCCCTTCGCTGTGAACTCCTGCGCGGACTCCCTCGACGCTACGACCTGCGAGTCGGTCCTTTCCAAGACCAATCTCGTTATCGCGCCATACCCTCGCGGACATGACCGGCGCACCCCGCCCGGGCCCCCGGCGCGCCCGGGGCGGAAAAGCCGGTACCGGCCGCCCGCCGGATGGCGCAGCATGATCCCTGTGTCTGATACCTCAGTCCTCACCCGTACCGAGGCCGTCGAGCGCCACAGCCTGCTCGACGTCCGCACCGTCCACCTCGACCTCGACCTGACCCGCGGCCGGGAGGTGTTCGGCTCCACCACCGTGATCCGCTTCGCCTGCGCCACCCCCGGGGCCGCCACCTTCGTCGACGTCATACCGGCCGCCCTCCACCGCGCCGTCCTCAACGGCCGCGACCTCGACGTCACCGCGCTCCGCGACGGCCGCCTCCCGCTGACCGACCTCGCCGCCGACAACGAACTCACCGTCGAAGCCGACATGGCCTACTCGCACACCGGCGAGGGCATGCACCGCTTCACCGACCCCGCCGACGGCGAGGACTACGTCTACACCCAGTCCTTCCTCGGCGACGGCCCGCGCGTCTTCGCCTCCTTCGACCAGCCCGACCTCAAGGCGCGCTACACGGTCTCCGTCACCGCCCCCCGCCCCTGGACCGTGATCGGCAACAGCCTGGGCGACCAGACCTCGCCCGGCCGCTGGGAGTTCGCCCCCACCCCGCCGATCAGCAGCTACCTGGTCTCCCTCGTGGCCGGCCCCCTCCACTCGGTGCGCGCCGAGCACGACGGCATCCCGCTCGGCCTGCACTGCCGCCGCTCGCTCGCCGCCCACCTGGACGCCGACGCCGCCGAACTCCTGGAGATCACCCGCCAGGGCTTCGACCACTACCACCGGGTCTTCCGCCACCGCTACCCCTTCGACAGCTACGACCAGTGCTTCGTCCCGGAGTTCAACGCCGGCGCGATGGAGAACCCGGGCTGCGTCACGCTGCGCGACGAGTACGTCTTCCGCTCCGCCGTGGCCGACACCAAGCGCGAGGAACGCGCCATGGTGGTCATCCACGAGATGGCGCACATGTGGTTCGGCGACCTGGTCACCATGAAGTGGTGGGACGACCTGTGGCTGAACGAGTCCTTCGCCGAGTACATGGCCTACAGCGTCACCGCCGCCTCCACCCGCTTCACCGGCGCCTGGACCGGCTTCGCCACCGACCGCAAGCCCTGGGGCTACGACGCCGACCAGCGCCCCTCCACCCACCCGGTCGCCCCCGGCACCGTGGAGGACACCGACCAGGCCCTGCAGAACTTCGACGGCATCTCCTACGCCAAGGGCGCCGCCGTCCTGCGCCAGCTCGTCGCCTGGCTCGGCGAGGAGGCCTTCCTCGCCGGAGTCAACGACTACTTCGACGAGCACGCCTTCGGCAACGCCACCCTCGACGACCTGCTCCGCGCCCTGACCGCCGCCGGCGGCCGAGACGTCCACGGCTGGGCCGACCGCTGGCTGCGCACCACCGGCGTGGACACCCTGCGGCTGACCGACGGCCGCATCGAGCACACCTCGCCCGACGGCGCCCCGCGCCCGCACCAGCTGACCGCGGCCCACTACCGCCGCACCGCCGACGGCACCCTGGAACTGGCCGAGCGCGTGCCGCTCGACCTGGCCGCCGACGGCACCGGCGTGCCGCTCGACCCGGCCGCCCACGGCACCGGGGACGGGGCCGCCGGAGCGCCCGCCGACCTCACCCTGCTGAACGACACCGACCTCAGCTACGCCAAGATCCGGCTGGACCCCGCCTCCTGGCAGACCGTACGCACCTCGCTCGGCGCCGTCCCCGAGGAACTCGCCCGGGCCGTGCTCTGGAGTGCCGCCCGCGACCAGGTGCGCGACGGGGAGCTGGCGCCCGCCGAGTACCTGCGGCTCGTCGCCGACCACCTGCCCGGCGAGACCTCCGTCCACCTCGTGGACGCCGTACTCTCCTTCGCCCGCGAGTTCGTGGCGGACAGCGCCGTGCCACCCGCCGAACGCCCGGCCGCGCTCGCCGAACTGGCCCGGGTCTGCCGCACCCTGCTGCGGCGCACCGAAGGCGAACCGGACCGCACCGGCCTGCGCCTGGTGGCCGCCCGCGGCGTCATCGCCACCGCCGCCGACGAGGCCCAGGCCGCCGAACTGCGCGACTGGCTGGCCGCCGGCACGGTCCCCGGCGGGCCGGCGCTCGACCCGGACCTGCGCTGGCAGCTGCTGCTGCGGTTGTGCGTGCTCGGCGCGGCGGGCGAGCCGGAGATCGCCGCCGAATTCGCCGCCGACCCCAGCGACACCGGTGAGCGGGGCGCCGCCCGCTGCCGTGCCGCACTGCCCGACCCGGCGGCCAAGGAGACCGCCTGGCAGGCGCTCTTCCACGGCGAGCTCTCCAACTACCTGGCCGCCGCCACCGCCAAGGGACTGTGGCAGCCCGAGCAGGCCGAGCTGCTGGACGAACTGACCACCCGCTACTTCGAGGAACTGGGCCCGGCCGCCGCCCGCCGCGGCCCCGCCCTGGCCCGGGTGCTCACCACGGCGGCCTTCCCCGCCCACGCCGCCACCGAGCACACCGTGCGGGCGGCCGAGGCCTGCCTGGCCGACCCGGACCTCACCGTCGCGACCCGGCGCGGACTGGTCGACCAACTGGACACGCTGCGCCTCGCTGGCCCGGTGGGATCCGCTGCGCGGGCGCCACACCACCCTGGCCGGGAGCTACCCGGCCGAGGCCAC
>NZ_JBEXJK010000535.1:0-4796 GCF_040609095.1 Kitasatospora sp. NPDC004799 | reverse complement strand
GTCACCGCGACCGTGCTGGAACTGACCGCCGCGGTCCGCAAGCACCCGGTGGAGTGCGGCGACCTCGACCAGGACGAGCTGCTGGAGCTTCAACCGCCCCCGGCCTGCGTGCCGCTCGGCAGCCCGCCGCGCCGCCCGGCCGCCGGAGCGGCCACGGGATCCGCTCCCGCTGTCGCTGCCGGCGCCGCCTCCGCTCGCCGGGAGGATGGTCGTCCTGTCGTCGCTGTTCACGTGGCCACGCTTTCTGTTCCGGGTCGACCGGTCGGTGTCGACACTGGGGAGACCTCCCGGCGGGGCTCCGATAACAGAAATTCCGAACGAATGTCCGGCGGTCGGGCCGCGGCCTCAGCCGATCGGGGCCTCCGGAGCCATGTCGTAGGTGAGGAACCTGGTCCGGGTGGCGACCTGGTCGTACTTGCCGCGGGCCCGGTAATTGTCCTCGGAGGTGATCCAGCGGACGGTGTTCCACCCGCGTTCCGCCGCGATTTCCCGCAGGCGGCCCAACAGCGCGTCCACCGCCCCGCCGCCCCGGACCTCCGGCGCGACGAACAGATCGTCCAGGAAGCACCCGACGGCGCCGTGCAGCGGCCGGGAGAACGGCCGGTAGTGCGCGAGCCCGACCGGCCTGCCGTCCCCGTCCCGGGCCAGCAGCCCCGCCAGCTCGTGCCCCGGATCCATCAGCCAGGACCACACCAGCTCGGCCTTCTCCTCCGGGATCGGCACCCGGTAGAACTCGCAGTACCCACGGAAGAGTTCACGCCAGGCGGCGTAGTCACCGGCCTCGGGGGCGCCGACGCTCCAGCGGGTCGCGGGGGTCTCACTCATCTCGGTCTCCATCGCTCAGGGGTCGGTGCGAGCCCTCAGCATGACGCCCCGTCGACCCGCCGCCGATCACCCTCCCGGCCAAGACCACCCACCCCCCTACGCCACTCCGGCACCTTGCCGAACCCGCACGGGCCACCACCCACCTGTGCACCCGCCCGGCGAACCCGCCGGTGGCCCGGCCCGCCCGGCCGCGCCCCTGCGGTGGGCGCCGGGGCGGCGCGGCCGGCCGTCGTCAGGATGCGGGCGACGACGGGGCTGCCGGCCGGACACCTACGGGAGCTGAGGCCGATGATCTGGCCGGTCCCGGGCCCCGTCCTGCGGAAGTCGACGTGGGCCGCTTCGACGGCTTCGGGGTACGCCTGGCGCCCTTCCCGCGCCCGGCGGGCGCCCGGTGGATGCGGGCCAGGCCGGGGTTCCGGCCGTTGCGCTTGCCGGTGGGGATGCTCAGGTCGGGGCGGATCTGCTCGACGGACTCGCCCGCTGCCCGGCGCCGCAGCACAGGTGCAGCATGTCGTCGGTGATGACGGGCAGCCGGCCGCCGCGCTTGCCCGTGCGGGCGGCGGCGTCGGGCCCTTCCAGGGGGCTTCGCGGATGATCTCGCGCTCGGGCTCGGCCATGGCGGCGAAGCGCCCGAGGAGCATCCGGCCGGGGGCCGGACGGGTCGCGGATGCCGGGCAGCGGGCCGGGCAGCATCTCCAGGAGCAGGCCGTGGGCGGTGAGGTGGTCGGCCGGTGCGGTGAGTTCAGCGGCGTCGCGGCACGCGGCAGTGCGGGGCGTGGGCCTGATCTCGCGGGCGAGGGTCAGCGCGGCGTCGAACCGGGGTGCTACCCGGTGCAGGGGGCCGGGCCGTGTCCGGCGGCCGTTTGCGATCGTGCTCCCGGGGAGGATCGTTCTCGAGGGAACGTGGTGCCGGACGTCACGTGTTCGACGGCGCGGGGCGCATGCCTTCGAGCAGGGTGTCGAGGTAGCGGTGGGCGGTTTCGGTCCGGTCGGCGGGTGTGCCGCCGTGGACGTTCACGGCGTGGGCGATGCCGCACATGAGCGGGACCAGGTCGTGGGCGGCGAGGTCGGGGCGGACGGCTCCGGCGGCGCGGGCCCGGTCGAGGAGCGCGGTGCCGGCCGATGCGAGCGACTCCTTGAGTTCCGTGGTCCGCGGCAGGGCGTCCACCGCGGCGGCGGCGACCGGAGGCAGCGCGGCGTCGGTGAGCTGTGCCCGGAGGACGCCGGAGAGGAAGCCCTCCAGGGCCCGCCGGGGGTCGGCGTCGGCCAGGGCCTGCTCGCCGTGGGTGGCGAGGGCTTCGAGGCAGGGGGCGGCGACGGTCTCCAGCAGCGCCTCGGGGGTGGGGAAGTGCCGGTAGACGGTGGCGACCCCGAGGCCGGCCCGGCGTGCGATGTCGTTGAGCTGCAGGGGGGTGCCCTGGTCGACCAGGTCGCGGGCGATCGCGACGATCCGCTCCCAGTTGCGGGCGGCGTCCTTGCGCAGCGGTGTGGTCGTCATGGGGGAAGTGTTCCAGGTTGCTCGTCGTGGTTCGCGGGCTGGTCAGGTGATCATATGCGGGCCTTCCCTGGTGGGCTGTGGCTCCGGGCGGTGGGCGGGCCGCCTGGCCCGCCCACCGCAGGGGGTCAGCGCGCGTCGTCCTGCTCGGCGAGGAAGCCGGTGATGGTCTCCCGCCACCGGTCCGGCTGTTCCAGGAACGGCAGGTGCCCGGTGGCGAGCTCCGCGGTCCGCGCACCCGGGACGGCGGCGGCCGGTTCGTACCGCACCGGGGCGCTGACGGTCAGCCGCGCCAGGTACTGGGCGAGGATGAGGTGCTGTCCGGCGTCGTGGAGCTGCTGCCGGATCGCGGCGGCCGGCTCGGTGCGGGTGTCCAGGCGGGCGAAGGCCGCGCTCAGCACCAGTGCGGTGATCCGCTGCGGGTGGCGCGCGGCGACGCGGAGGGCGACCGTGCCGCCCAGCGAGTACCCCCAGACGGCGAAGGTGTCGAGTCCTTCCGCGTCCGCTGCGGCGACGAGCCGGTCCGCCAGGTCGTCGAGCTCCAGGGGTGCGGCGGAGGCCGGGGTGGCGCCCGAGCCGGGGTGGTCGACGCCGACGACGGTGTGCCGGGCGGCGAGGCCGTCCATGATCGGCCCGAAGTCGGCCGCGCTGCTGCCGCCCGCGCCGTGGGCGAGGAGGAGGCCGGGACCGGAGCCGTGCACGGTGCGGGCGTAGCGGGCTGGGACGGCGTGGGTCATGGCGGTGTCCTCAGGCGGAAGGGGGTGCATGGTCGGCGCCGGTCGGGCGGTCGGCGTCGGGCCCGGGCCCGTCCGCGGTACTCAGGTGTCCGCTCGGGCGGCCACGGGTGCGTGGGCCTGGCTGAGCCTGCACACGGCCTCGGCGACGCGGGGGTCGGTCGCGGCGCGGAACGGGGCGACGGGCTCGGCCTGGGGGCCGATGACGAGGCCGGTCCGGCCGGTCAGCGCGGGGTCGGTGGCGGCGGTGATCGACGGCCGGGCGGCCACGGAGGCGGGGCCGGAGGTGGAGCGTTCGAACCGGCGGCGCACCAGCGGCCACAGCAGGCGCAGCGGCGGGGAGACGATCTTCGGGTCGGCCAGGGTGCCGTTGGTCATGTCGGTCGCGGCGCCACCGGGATCGGCGGCGAAGACCGACACGCCCGTCCCCTCCAGCCGCCTCGCCAGGTCGAGCGTGTAGGCGAGGTTGGCGAGCTTGGCGCGTCCGTACCAGTGGAAGCCGTAGTAGCCGCCCGGCGGCTCGACGGCGTCGAACGCCCGCCGGGCGAGGCCGACCGCGGCCGAGGTCACGTTCACGACCCGGCTGGGCGCCCCGGCCGTGAGCGTGGGCAGCAGCAGCTCGGTCAGCAGGTACGGCGAGAGGTGGTTGACGACGAACGACGCCTCGACGCCGTCGATGTGCTGCCGCCGGGCGAACATCGCCCCGACGTTGTTGACCAGCACCGTCAAGGGCTCCCCCGACGCGGCGTGCTCGGCGGCGATCGCGTCGGCCAGCGCGCGGACCTGGTCGAGCGAGGCCAGGTCGGCGGAGCGGAACCGGCCGGGGTGCGCGGGTCGGGCCGCGTTGATCCGCGCGACCGCCCGGGCTCCGCGGTCGGCGTCGCGTCCGACCACGGTGACGGCGAACCCCGCGGCGGCCAGCCCCAGCGCCGTCTCCAGGCCGATGCCGCCGGTGCCGGCCGTGACCACGGCTGTCTTCGTCATGAGCTCCTCCACTCCAATAATCGGATAGGTCATCCGGTTGAGTGGGACGATAGCACAAACGGATGATCTATCCGATTGAGGGTTTCGGTCGGCCCCGGCCGTCGATCGCCGAGCGCCTCCGCTCGTGCGGCGGTCGGGGCGGGGGCTGATGCTGAGGGGGGAGGTGGGTGGTGTGGCGGGGTTGTCGCGGTTGGCGTCGGTGTCGCGGGAGGTGGCTGCGGAGGCGGGGCGGCGGGCCAAGACGGAGCTGCTGGCCGGCTGCCTGCGCGGCCTGGGACCGGTGGACGGGCCGGCCGCGGTGGCACTGCTGTCCGGGGAGTCGCAGCGGCTGCGGACCGGGATCGGGCCGGCGGCGCTGCGGGGGTTGCCGGAGCCGGCGGCGGAGGCGTCGCTCGGGGTGCGGGAGGTGGAGCGCGAGCTGGAGCGGATCGCCGGCGTGCACGGCGCGGGGGCGCAGGCGGAGCGGCGGCGGCTGCTGCACGGGCTGTTCGCGCGGGCGACCGCGGTGGAGCAGGCGTTCCTGCGCGCGGTGCTGGTCGGGGACCTGCGGCAGGGGGCGCTGGACGCGGTGGTCGGGGACGCCGTCGCGCAGGCGGCCGGGGTGCCGGCGGCCGCGGTGCGGCGGGCGCTGATGTTCCGCGGGTCGGCCCGCGCGGTGGCGCAGGCGGCGCTGACCGGCGGGGAGGCGGCGCTTCGGGTCCCAGGACACCACCGGGGTGTTCGCCCGGCTCGGCGACTCGTCCCGGCGCAGTCCCGTC
>NZ_JBEXJK010000534.1:0-4807 GCF_040609095.1 Kitasatospora sp. NPDC004799 | reverse complement strand
GGGTAGTTTAACTGGGGCGGTTGCCTCCTAAAGGGTAATGGAGGCGCCCAAAGGTTCCCTCAGCCTGGTTGGCAATCAGGTGTTGAGTGTAAGTGTAGCACCGTGGTCGCGAACGGGTCCACCACCGGCGCGTGCGGGTGGGCCTCGTCGGCCACCTGGTCGGCGGTCTGCGGGACGTACGGGCGGACCAGCGGCGGGCCCTCGACGTGGGGCAGGACGGCGGTCTCGGTGAGGCTCGGGTCCGGGACGCAGCCGCACCCGGTGGAGCGTGCGGCGCCGCACGTCGGGCAGTGCTGGTCCGGCATCGGCCGGTCCTCCTCGGTTTCGCGTCGATTTCGCGGGCGGGTGTGTCGGTGTCCGGCGGGTGTGTCGGTGTCGTCGGACGGGTGGTCGTTCGGTCGTCCGGCGCGCGTTCCGGGCGGACCCGGGCGCACGAACGCGCCTGATTATGCAGGACCGCCCGAGGGGTGGACAGGGGCGTCCGGTCCCCGGCGGGGGTGTTGTGCCGGTTGGTGCCGGTTGGCTCCTCGGAGAACGTCCGGGGCGCGGCGGTTGTCCCCGGCGCTTACGCTCGGCTCAACCCGACGGAACGAATCGGGACGAAACGAACGGCTCGATGAGCTGGGAGTGATCATGGGAGTGATCATCCGAACGGCCCGGCCGGCGGGCCCGCCACCCGGAGGCGACGCCATGCCCACGGAGGTGCTGTGATGCCCGCGGAGACGCGATGACGGATCCGCGTGCCGAGTCCGGCCACGGCTCCGAGCCCGGCCACGGCGCCGCGGGCGAGAGCGGCCCGCCGGCGGTCACCGTGCCCAACCTCTGGGTGCCGATCGGCGCCCTGCTGCTGGCGATGCTGCTCGCCGCCCTCGACCAGACCATCGTCTCCACCGCGCTGCCGACCATCGTCAGCGACCTCGGCGGCCTCGACCACCTCTCCTGGGTGGTCACCGCCTACCTGCTGGCCTCCACCGCCGCGACCCCGCTCTGGGGCAAGCTCGGCGACATGTACGGCCGGAAGCGCTTCTTCCAGGCCTCCATCGTGATCTTCCTGCTCGGCTCGGTGCTGTGCGGGATCGCCGGGAACATGGGTGAGCTGATCGCCTTCCGCGCCCTCCAGGGCCTGGGCGGCGGCGGGCTGATGGTGCTCTCCCAGGCGATCGTCGGCGACCTCGTCGCCCCCCGGGACCGCGGCCGCTACCAGGGCCTGTTCGGCGCCGTGTTCGGCGTCACCAGCGTGCTCGGGCCGCTGCTCGGCGGGGTCTTCGTGGACCACCTCAGCTGGCGCTGGGTGTTCTACGTCAACCTGCCGATCGGCGTCCTCGCCCTGGTGGTGATCGCGGCGGTGCTGCACGGGCGGGAGGACCGCCGCGAGCACCGGATCGACTACCTCGGCACCGTCCTGATCGCCGCCGTCGCCACCTGCCTGGTGCTGATGACCTCGCTCGGCGGGACGACCTGGGCCTGGACCTCCTGGCAGGTCGTCGGCCTCGGCGTGCTCGGCCTGGTGCTGCTGCTCGCCTTCGTCCTGGTCGAGCGGACGGCGGTGGAGCCGGTGCTGCCGCTGCGGCTGTTCCGCTCGCGGACGTTCAGCCTGGTCGCGGTGATCTCCTTCGTGGTCGGCTTCGCGATGTTCGGCGCGCTGACCTACCTGCCGACCTTCCTCCAGGTGGTCCAGCAGGTCTCGCCCACCATGTCCGGCATCCACATGCTGCCGATGGTGCTCGGCATGCTGCTCACCTCGATCGGCTCCGGCCAGATCGTCGCCCGCACCGGCCGCTACCGGGTCTTCCCGATCGCCGGGACGGCCGTCACCACCGTCGGCCTGCTGCTGCTCTCCCGGCTGGACGAGCACAGCGGTACCGCGGAGATGAGCCTCTACTTCCTGGTCTTCGGCCTCGGGCTGGGCCTGGTGATGCAGGTGCTGGTGCTGATCGTGCAGAACTCGGTCGGCTACGAGGACCTCGGCGTGGCCACCGCGGGCGCCACCTTCTTCCGCTCGATCGGGGCCTCCTTCGGCGTCTCCGTCTTCGGGACGGTCTTCGCGAGCGGGCTGCGCGGCCGGCTCGCCGACGCCCTGGCGGGGGTGCCGCTGCCGCCCGGCTTCCGGCCGGAGGTCATCACCTCCGACCCGCGGGTGATCCCCCGGCTGCCGGCCGCCGTCCAGCCGGGGGTCTACCACGCGTACGCCGAGTCGATCACCCGGGTGTTCCTGTACGCGGTGCCGGTCGCGGTGGTCGCCTTCGTGCTGTCGCTGTTCCTGCGCGAGCAGAAGCTGCGCTCCACCGTCACCGCGCCGGACCTGAGCGAGTCCATCGGGGTCAACCCGGTCGAGCGCACCTCGCTGGACGAGATCGCCCGCGCGCTCTCGGTGCTGAACAGCCGCGAGGCCCGGCGCGACCTCTTCCGGCGGATCACCGAGACCGCCGGGCTGGACCTGCGGCCCGCCTCCAGCTGGCTGCTGCTCCAGATGCACCAGCACGGTTCGGTGGAGCCCGCCGAAGTCGCCGAGCGGCGGATCGTCCCGGTCGCCGTCGTCGAGGAGGCCGTCCGGGAGGTGGAGGGCCGGGGGCTGGCGGCGCGGGTCGGCCGGCTGCCGCTGCGGCTCACCGAGGCGGGGGAGGCGGCGGCGCTCCGGCTGGTCGCCGCCCGGCGCACCCAACTGGCCGAACTGCTGGGGGACTGGGACGAGCGGCGGTACGCCGAACTCGCCGGGGTGCTGAACCGGCTCAGCTCCTCGCTCTGCGCCGACCGGCGCGACCGGCCGGACCCGGCGGGGCCGCAGGGGCCGTACCGTGGGGAGGGGCGGTCGTTCTGACGGACTGCCACCGGGAAGGGATGGTACGACGTGCCCCTCGAGATCGAGCGCAAGTTCCTGCTGGGCGCCTTCGAGCCGCCCGCGACGGCGGTGCGGCAGCACATCGAACAGGGCTACATCGCGATCAAGGAGGACGGCACGGAGGTGCGGCTGCGGCGGATCGGCGGCAGCCGCGTCCTCGGGATCAAGCGCAGGGCCTCCGCCGCGGAGGGCTCGCCCGTCCGGATCGAGGTGGAACGCGAGCTCGGGGAAGAGGAGTTCGCCGAGCTCTGGCCCGCCACCGAGGGCGCCCGGCTGATCAAGGACCGCTACACCTTCGAGGCCTCCGGCGTCACCGTCCACGCGGACGTCTACCAGGGCGAGCTGACCGGACTGCGCACCGCCGAGGTCGAGTTCGGCTCGGAGGCCGAGGCGGAGGCCTTCTCGGCACCGGACTGGTTCGGTGCCGAGATCACCGGCGTGAAGGCCTACAAGAACCAGACCCTCGCGACCCGCGGGCTGCCCGAATCCTGACGTTCTTACTGGTGTTGACGTGCTACGACGCGCCGAACCAGCGCGGGGTGTCGAGGCGGAACGGGTCGCCGGGGGCGAGCCGGCGCAGGCCGTCCTCCACCTGGCGTAGCTGCTCCTCGCCCAGGGTCGCCGACCACTCCTCGCGCAGCTCGTCGAAGATCCGGGCCGAGCGGACCAGGCAGTCCACCCCGCGCGCGGTCAGCCGGACCAGCTTGCGCCGGGTGTCGGCCGGATCGGTGGCGCGCTCGACGTAGCCGAGCAGTTCCAGGTTGTCGACGGTCTTGCCGGCCGCCTGCTTGGTGACGCCGAGGCGGCGGCCGAGCTCGGAGGCGGTGGTGCCGTACGGGCCGATCGCCTGGAAGACGAAGCCGTGCATCGGGCGCAGGTCGGGGTGGCCCTCGCGGGCGATGCGCTCGTGCAGCTCGTCGATGATCGTGCGGAAGGCGAGCAGCAGGCGAAGCGGCAGCTCAAATCCCGGTGGGGAGGGCTCACTTGACACGATAGACAACCTCATTGACCATATAGACAACTTCATTGTCCATCTTAGGGGGTTCCTTCGCCATGTCCGAGATCCGCGCGTCCGAGATCCGCATGTCCGTGATCCGCCGGGCCGACGCCCGCCGCACTGCGACCCCGAACGGCGTGATGACCACCTACGCCTCGCCCACCCAGGGCTCCGCCGCCCTCGCCGTTTGGCACGTCGAGATGGTCGCCGGCGCCCGGGGCCCGCTGCACGCCATGGACACCGAGCAGGTCTGGACCCTGCTCACCGGCACCGCCCGCGTCAACCTGGCGGAGGAGACCGTCACCCTCGCCGCCGGCGACACCGCCGTCCTCCCCGCCGACACCGTCCGTCAGATCGCCACCGACACCGGCTTCACCGCCGTCGTCGCCTCCCCGTCCCCCGCGTACGCCTACAACCCTGACGCCCGCACCCCCGAGGGCGCCTGCGCTCTCGCCCCGCGCGACGACCGGCGCGTCCTCCCGCCGTGGATCGCCTGACGTTCCCGCCCACCGGCGGACCGCCCGCCCGTGAGGTGTAGCAGACTGCTGCCCGTACGCACTCACCGGAGCAGAAGGAGCGCACCATGTCCGTCGTCAAGATCAACGTCCTGACGGTGCCGGCCGAGCAGCGCGAGGTGCTGGAGCAGCGCTTCGCCTCCCGGGCCGGCGCGGTGGAGAACTCGGACGGCTTCGAGTGGTTCGAGCTGCTCCGCCCCGTCGAGGGCACCGACCAGTACCTGGTCTACACCCGCTGGCGCAGCGAGGAGGACTTCAAGGCCTGGATGGAGGGCCCGATGAAGTCCGCCCACCAGAACGGCCCCTCCGGCGAGGCCCCCAAGCGCCCCGCCGCCACCGGTTCCACCCTCTGGTCCTTCGAGGTCGTCCAGTCCGCGGGCCCCAAGGCCTGACCTCCGTACGGCAGTTGCGGGGGCCGGGGGGGGGGCGGGCCCCCGGGGGGGGGGCCGGGGGGGG
>NZ_JBEXJK010000533.1:0-4871 GCF_040609095.1 Kitasatospora sp. NPDC004799 | reverse complement strand
GACGTGTTCGGGCTGTCCTTCTCCACCGAGCTCGGCTACACCAACATGCTGGCCGCGCTCGACCTGGCCGGCATCCCGCTGGAGGCCAAGGACCGGCGGCACCGCGTACGCCACCGCCGCGCTGCCGCTCGCCGACCTGGTCGGCGCCCCGCTGGACGCCGGCCACCTGGCCGCCCGGCTCGCCTGCCCGGAGTCCCCCGAGGCGCTCGGCACCGGCACCCCGTACCTGGGCGTCCAGCGGGTGCCGCCCGGCCACGTGCTCGGCATCCGGGGCGGCCGCCCGTACCTGTCCGGCTACGACGACCCGGCGGGCGCCGAGCAGCCGCGCGACGAGGCGCCCGCGATCCGCGAACTCACCCGCGCCCTGTTGGAGTCCGTCCGCTCCCGGGTCCGCACCACCGCCCCGGCCCTCGATGCGGCTCCCGACCCGGTCGGGCGGGCCCGGCTCGGCGTCGACCTCTCGTACGGGACGGCCTCCGCGACCGTCGCCCTGCTCGCCGCCGCCGTCCCGCTGCCGCCGGTGCCCACGGCCACCGCGGCGGACCGGGCGGCCACCGCCGGGGCCAGGAGCGGTGCGGTCAAGGGCTCCTGGGCCCGCACCGCCGTCCGGGAACCCGCCGCCCCCGAGCAGCTGGCCGCCGTCACGCTCGGCGAGACCGAACCCCCGGCCGGGCTCGCGCTCGCCCCCGACACCCCGCGGCTGCGGCACACCGTGCTCGACCCCGGCCCGGACACCCTCCCGTACGCCGGGCCGGGCGCCGACCCGCAGTCCGGCCGGCTCACCGACGAGCCCGGGCCCGAACTCGTCGCCGCCGCCCGGGCCGAGGCCCGCTTCGACGCCGGCGGCACCGACCACCTCACCGGCTACGGCGCCCGCCAGGTGCTGGACGGGCACCCGGCCCGGCTCGCCGACCTCATCCGGGCCGGCCGGCCGCGCGAACTCCTGCCCCCGCTCGTCGCGCTGGCCGGCGCCGACCGGGCGGCCGCCGGCGTCCTCACCGGCGCGCTGCGCACCCCGCTCACCGTGGTCCGGGCCGCCCACCGGCTCTCCCGGGTCCGCTACGCCGAGGCGCTGGACGAGGCGGCCGCCAGACTGACCGCCCGCCACGTCCCGGACGGCGCCGGCACGGCGGGGGCCCGCTCGGCCGTCGACCTCGCCTGGTGCGTGCCCGGCCCGGCGGCCCGCTGGCTCTCCGACGAGGCGCTCTCCTCGGTCGCGCTGCGGCTCCGCCTGGCGGCGCGCAAACCGGCGCCCGAGGAACACCCCGGCGCGCACCGGGCCCGGCACGCCCTCTACCGGCAGGCGCGCGGGTTCCGCACGCTCGTGCACGCCGCCGAACAGCCCGGACAGCGGCTGCACGCGCCCTTCCTCGACAACCAGGTGGTGCGCGCCGCCCGGCTGCTGCCCGACGACGTCCGCCTCCAGCCCGGCGCCCGGCACGCCCTCCTGCACGCCGTCCTCACCGGCGCCGGCCGCACCGACCTGCCTCCCGACTGGGGCCGCGGTCCCCGCCCCGACCGCACCGCCCCCGCCCGCGCCGGGCTGCGCCTCGCCGCCGACGGCCTCACCGAACTCTTCGACGCCCCGCTGCTCGCCGAGGCCGGCCTCATCGACCTCCCCGCCGTCCGCGCCGACCTCGCCCGCGCCGCCGACCCCGCCACCCCCCTCTCCCCCTCCGCCCTGGCCGGCCTCGCCGACCTGGTCGGCACGGAACTCTGGCTCCGCCGCGTCCGCGCCCGCCGCCACGGCGCCTGCTGGACCGGCCTCCCCAGCCCCCGCCACCCGGCCCTCACCCCCTGACCCCGCCCGCTTCCGCCTGCGGCCCGTACCCCAGCCCACCGCGACGGCGCTTGCTGCTGGGGCCTACCTGGCCCCGGTCGGTCATCGCCCCTTGGCCCGGGCGCGGCTGTCCCTGTGGTCGTCGACCGAGCCCGGTCCTCCCGTGCCCCGGCCACTGGCGCCCGGCGCGTCCGGGCTCGTCGCCCCGCTGCCTGCTGAAGCGGTCTGCCCAGCCCTTACCCTGACCCCGCTCCGCTGCCGCCCGCGGCCCGGGAGGGGCCCCAGTTCGCCCCCCGCCCCGTGGTCGGCCGCACCTCCACAGACCTCTGGCTCCGCCGGTCCGCGCTCGCCGCCGCGGCGCGTGCTGGAGCGGTCCGCCCAGCCCCCGCCACCCGGCCCCACCCCCTGACCGCGCCCGTCGCTGCCGCCCGCCGCCCGGGCCTGCTTCGGCCCGCACACCGGCCCACCGGTCTCCGGTCCTCGCCCCATGCCATGAAACTCTGGCTCCTCCGGGGCCGCCCCCGCCGCCGGACGCGTACCGGAGCGGCCTGCCCAGCCCGGGCAGTCCGCTCCGGTGCGGCCGGGCCGTGTCCTCCGGTACTCCGGCCCACCGGCCGCAGGTTTTTGCTCCCGCCGGGCCCGCCGCCCCGGCGCTTGCCGGAGTGGTCCGTCCAGCCGGCCCGCCCTCGCCCCCTGACGCCGGGCCGCTGCCGTGGTGATGGTCGGGTGGCCCGCTCAGGGGCGACGGGGCGTGGTCCC
Organism: Kitasatospora sp. NPDC004799; assembly: GCF_040609095.1. NCBI lineage: Bacteria > Bacillati > Actinomycetota > Actinomycetes > Kitasatosporales > Streptomycetaceae > Kitasatospora > Kitasatospora sp. NPDC004799. The sequence goes on along the minus strand of NZ_JBEXJK010000533.1, from coordinate 2,332 downwards.
CCGTCCGGGCGCTCCTCCCGTCCGCCCCGCCCTGCGGCGCGGTTGCCGGGCCAGGGTCGGCGGGGCGGTGATGATGGCGGAGGTGTGGATCCGGGGTGAGGAGGGTGTGCGGTGGCCGGTGGGAGCGCGGGGCGGGAGGTGCCGGTCGTGCTGTCGGTGCTCGGGCGTCCGCCGGCGGGGCGGACGCCCGGGGTGCTGGCGGCGTGCGACGGGTCGGACGGGTCGCTGTGGGCGCTGGACCGGGCGATGACGGAGGCCGAGCTGTTCGGGCTCCCGCTGTACGTGCTCGCCGTGGTCAACCCGGCGCCGGCCGGCTACCCGCCGGGGATGGCGGAGCTGGTGCAGGAGAGCGTGGAGACGCTGGTCGAGAGCATGGCGGACGGGCTGCGCCGCTCGGTGGCCGCCGTGCAGCGCCAGCGCCCCGCGCCGTACGCGGGGGAGCTGTCGCTGCACGTGGTGCTGGGCAACGTGATCGAGGTGCTGCTGGAGGCGGCGACCCGGCAGCACACGCTGGTGATCGGCACCCGGGGCAACGGCGGCTTCGCCCGCTTGCTGATGGGCTCGGTGAGCTCGGCGGTGGTGCACCACGCGGCCTGCCCGGTCCTGGTGGTCCCGGCGCCGCCCGCGAGCTGAACCGGCGGCTGAACCGGCGGCTGGACAGGTGGGCCGGACCGGCGGGCCGGGGGAATGCCGGGAATGCACCGAGATGGTTCATCGTTCACCCATCTCGTACCCGTTCGACGACACGCCCCCTGGAGTCCCCGCATGAAGGTCGAGATCTGGAGCGACATCGCTTGTCCCTGGTGCTACATCGGCAAGCGCCGCTTCGAGCAGGCCCTGGCGGACTTCCCGGGCAAGGAGCAGGTCGAGGTCGTCTACCGCCCGTACCAGCTGGTCCCGGACGCCCCCGCGACCGCGAGCCCGCACCGCGCCTGGCTGGCCGAGCGCTACGGCCCGCAGTCGGTGGCGATGGACGCGCGGGTGGCCGAGCTGGGCCTCACCGAGGGCATCACCTACGACTTCGACGCCGCGCTGCACGCCAACACCTTCCTGGGCCACCGCCTGCTGCACCTCGCCGAGTCCGAGTACGGCCCGGCTGTCCAGGGGCGGCTGAAGGAGGCGCTGCTGAAGGCGCACTTCACCGACGGCGTCGACGTCGGTGACCGCGCCGCGCTGACCGACGTCGCCGTGTCGGTCGGGCTCGACCGGGACCGGGTGACGGCCTACCTGGCGGGCGACGAGGGCACCGCGGAGGTCAACGCCCAGCTGGCCGAGGGCCGGGAGCTGGGCATCAGCGCCGTGCCGACCTTCGTCTTCGAGGGCAAGTGGGCCGTCCAGGGCGGCCAGGACGCCGAGACCTTCGGCAAGGTGCTGGAGCAGGTCGCCGCCGAGATCGGCGAGCGCCGCCCCGCCCCGGTGCAGGTCGCCCCGGCCGGGGAGGCCTGCGCGGACGGTTCCTGCGCCATCTGACGGCCACCGTCCGACAGCCGCCATCTAACGGCCGCCGTCCGACGGCAGCCGCGCCGCGGACCCGAGGCCCGCTCCAGGACCCCTGGAGCGGGCCTCCGTCACGACCGCCCGGGGCGCGCCCCCGTCACGAGCACCGGAACCGGGCCTCGGCCCAGTCCGCGACGTTCAGCGCCGACCAGATCCCGCTCACCGGCGTGACCACCAGCTTGACCGTCTTCTGCCCGGCCAGCGGCACGTGCACCGGCACCGCGTCGTCGCCGGCGGCCAGCGCACGGGAGCGCCACAGGGTGGTGCCGTCGCCGCCCTGGACGGAGAAGACGACCCCGCCCGGCGAGATCGTGGCGTCGTCCACCCCGGCCACCGCGTCGAAGGACGCGCAGCTGCGGTTGAGGTCGATCACGGTGGCCGCCGGGGCGTGCACGGTGATCGCGTGCGGGTGGTAGTCGCCGCCGATCCAGCCGCCGTCGCGCTGCCAGAACTTGTCGCTGCCCTTCTGCCGGATGCTCGGCTCGGGCGGCGGCACCCGGTTGCCGCCGGGCTTGAGCACGGGCAGCGAGTTGCCCCAGAAGTCGCTGAGCACGGGCGGCGTCGGCGTGGTGACGGTCGGGGTCGGCACCGGCGGCAGGGTGGGCGTCGGGACGACCGGCACGTCGGGCGTGGGCACCGGCGGCAGCGTCGGCACCGTCACCACCGGGGGAGTGACGGTCGGCCCGGGCGCCTTCGGGCTGCTGGGGGCGGGCGTACCGGGCTCCGGCGCCCGGGTGGTGGCGGGCGGCGGCGTCGGTGCGGGCTTGGCGGCCGGCTTGGCCTCGGGGCTCGCCGCGGGCGCCGCCGGGGCCGGATCGGCCTCGCTGGGCGGTGC
>NZ_JBEXJK010000532.1:0-4872 GCF_040609095.1 Kitasatospora sp. NPDC004799 | reverse complement strand
GGCACCGGCGGCCGGGTCATCCCGCTCCGCCCACCCGCTTCGCGACCTTCGCCGCGTCCCCACGCAGGTAGTGGGCCGCGCAACCGCGCCGGCGCCCCCAAGCAGAACCGCCCCGCCGCCGTCCCCGAGGCCACCGACTTCACCGTGGTCCAGGGCACCCCGGCCCGGCCCCCGGCGGAGTCCTTCGGCGAGCTGGACCTCCCCAAGGGGATCCTCGCCGCGCTCACCCGCGAGGGCGTCACCGCGCCGTTCCCGATCCAGGCCGCCACGCTGCCCGACTCGATCGCCGGGCGCGACGTGCTCGGCCGCGGCCGCACCGGCTCCGGCAAGACCCTGGCCTTCGGCCTGCCGCTGCTCGCCCGTACCGCCGGGCGCCGCGCCGACGCCCGGCACCCGCTGGCGCTCGTCCTGGTGCCCACCCGCGAGCTGGCCCAGCAGGTCACCGAGGCGCTCACCCCGTACGCGACCGCCGTCAACCTGCGGATCACCACCGTCGTCGGTGGCATGTCGATCAACCGGCAGGCCAACGCGGTGCGCCGCGGCACCGAGGTGCTGGTGGCGACCCCCGGCCGCCTCGACGACCTGATCGGGCGCGGCGACGTCAACCTCTCCGACGTCGCGATCACCGTCCTCGACGAGGCCGACCAGATGGCCGACATGGGCTTCCTGCCGCAGGTCAGCAAGCTGCTGGAGCAGGTCGCCGAGGGCGGGCAGCGGATGCTGTTCTCCGCCACCCTGGACCGCAACGTCGACCGGCTGGTCAAGCGCTTCCTGTCCGACCCGGTGACCCACTCGGTCGACCCCTCGGCCGGCGCGGTCACCACCATGGACCACCACGTCCTCCAGCTGGAGCAGGCCGACAAGGCCTCCGCCACCGCGCACATCGCCTCCCGCGACGGCCGGGTGATCATGTTCGTGCACACCAAGCACGGCGCCGACCGGCTGGCCAAGCAGCTGCTCGCCAACGGCGTGAAGGCCGCCGCGCTGCACGGCGGCAAGTCCCAGCCGCAGCGCAACCGGGTCCTGGACCAGTTCCGGGACGGACACGTCACCGCGCTGATCGCCACCAACGTCGCCGCCCGCGGCATCCACATCGACGGCCTGGACCTGGTCGTCAACGTGGACCCGCCGGTCGACCACAAGGACTACCTGCACCGCGGCGGTCGCACCGCCCGGGCCGGCGAGTCCGGGACGGTCGTCACCCTGGTGCTGCCCGAGCAGCGCCGCGAGGTCAACCGGCTGATGACGGTGGCCGGCATCCGCCCGACCGTCACCAAGATCCGCCCGGGCGACGCCGACCTGGCCCGGATCACCGGCGCCCGCACGCCCAGCGGCGTCGCGGTGACGCTGGCCGTGCCGGTGGTCGCGGACCAGGCCGCCTCCGGTGCGGCGCAGGCCGGCGCCGACAAGCCCGCCAAGTCCGGCTCCCCGCGCCGCCGGCCCGGCAAGCGCTCCGGGCTGCCCACCGACGTCGACATGAACGGCAACCCGCGCCGCCCCCGCCCCAAGCAGCGCCTCGGCGCCGCCGCCCAGGGCGAGCGCCCGCAGGCGGCCGGGTTCATCGGCCGCTCCTCGGGCCGCCCGAGGCCGGGCAGCGGCTCCAAGTCGGGCTCCAACTACGGCACGGGCCGCCAGCGCCGCAAGGCGGACTGACGCCCCTCCGTAGCGACGTCCTTCCACACCGACGTGCTTCCGCACCGACGCGACGGCCCGGTTCCCCCGTACGAGGGGAGCCGGGCCGTCGTGTCGTCGGGCCGGGACCGCGCTACACCGCCACCGGCGCGGGGGCCAGCCGGCGCAGCCGCTCCTCGGTGTCGGCGTCGTGCGGGGACATCACGATCAGCTGCAGGCCCTCGGCGGCCATCAGCACGTGCTGGTCGATCCGCAGCGGGCCCACCTCCTCGTGCCGGATGACCTTCTCGGTGCCCGCACGCTCCGCCACCTGGTGCTCGTCCAGCCAGCGGTCCGCCTCCGAGTACGCGGCGCGCACCCGCCGGATCAGGCGGGCCAGGTGGCGCCCGGCGGCCGTCGCGTCCCCGCCGCGCTCGGCGTAGGCGGAGCGCAGCTGCGCCAGGAAGCCCCGGGCGTGCCCCTCCCAGTCCTCCAGCCGGGCCCGGTGCACCGTGTGGCCGAACACCAGCCAGGCCAGGTTGCGGTCCTGCGGCGGGCGGCCGGTCAGGCCGAACAGCGCGTCCGCGCCCCGGTTCCAGGCCCGGACCTCCCAGTCGGCGTCCACCACGAAGGCCGGCGCGGGCCACTGGGCGTGCATCAGCCGCAGCAGCGCCGCCGGCACCTCGGTGGGCGCGGTGCCCCCGGTGTCCTGCGGGTGGCTGCCGGCCAGCCGGAACAGGTACGCCGTCTCCGCCCGGTCCAGCCGCAGCGTCCGGGCGAGGCTCGCCAGCACCTCCGGCGACGGGTGGATGTCCCGCCCCTGCTCCAGCCACGTGTACCAGGTCACCCCCACCCCGGCCAGCAGCGCCAGCTCCTCCCGGCGCAGCCCCGGGGTGCGCCGCCGCACCCCGGGCGCCAGCCCGACGTCCTGCGGCGTCAGCCGCGCCCGGCGGCTGCGCAGGAACTTCGACAGCGCCGTACGGCGCGTCCCCGCGTCGTCCACGTCCACCACGTCCCCCGTTCTTCCTGGTAGTCGAACTACCAGTATTCCCACGCACTGCCGCGGGCCGGCCGGCCGCACGAGGCTTGATCACGTCAACGGACCGCACACGCGAGGGAACACCGATGATCCACCGTCAGCACCGTACCGCCCGCCGGGCCCTGACCGCCGCCCTGGCCGCGGCCGCCCTCCTCGGCACCGCCGGCGCGCTGCCCGCCGCGGCCGCCGGCCGCCCGGCCCCGGCCGTGGTCCAGGGCCACGCGCCCACCCTGGTCCCCGAGGCGGGCGACTGGGACGCCGCCCACCACCGCTTCCTGCTCGGCTCGCTGCGGCACGGCACCGTCTCCGCCGTCGGCACCGACGGGAGCGTGCGCACCCTGGTCGACGACCCGGGCACGCTGGTCGAGACCGCCGGCCTGCGGATCGACCGGGCCCACCGCCGGGTCCTGGTCACCAACCTCGACAACGGCCTCGGCGAGCGCAGCGGCGCCGCGACCCAGGGGAGGATCGCCGGGATCGGCGCCTACGACCTGGACACCGGCCGCCGCCTCTTCTACACCGACCTCGCCGCGGTCGCCGGCGACGGCGGCGGCCACATGGCCAACGACATCGCGATCGGCCCGGACGGCACCGCGTACGTCACCGACTCCGTGGCCCCGGTCGTCTACCGGGTGGCGCCGGACGGCACCGCCGCCGTCCTGGTGCGGGACGCGCGACTGGCCCCCGCCCCCGGGGCGTACGGCCTCAACGGCATCGTCCACCGGGACGGCCGACTGCTCGTCGGCAAGTGGGACGACGGCACCCTGTGGCAGGTGCCGCTGGGGAACCCGGCCGCCGTGCGGCGCGTCGAGGTGGCCGGCGGGGCGGCGGACTCCCTGCTCCACCTGGACGGTCTGACCGGCCGCCCGGACGGTTCCCTCGTGGGCGTCACCAACGCCTTCGCCGGCTCCGGCCGGGACGCCGTGGTCGAACTGCGCTCCGCCGACCACTGGCGCACCGCCCGGCTCACCGCCGTCCGCCCGTCCGCGGACGCCACGCCCACCGCCCTCGTCCCGGGCCCGGCGGGCCGCCTGTACCAGCTCTCCGGGGGTCTCGCCGACGCCGCGGCGGGCCACCCGTCGGACGCCTTCACCCTGCGCCGGATCTGACCCGGCCGCGGATCGCCCGACGGCCCGGCTCCCGCTCGTCCGGGAGCCGGGCCGTACGGTATCCGGCCGGATCGGCCGGGCGCCCGGCCTGCCCCGGGTGTTCCGGAGCCGTGGCGGCCACGTTCCGTGCGTGGACGGACCGGTGGCGTGATCGTCACCCCGCCCGTTGACCGTGGACACGGCCTGCCCGAAGCTTTCGCGCGGCCCACATGAAGATCGCATTATCGCCATGAGTGCTTCACATGTGGGTCGTCCGGTTCACCCTCCCCGGAAGGACTCCCCATGCGTCGAACCGCCGCCCTGTTCGCCACCGCACTGCTCGCCGGTGCCGCTGCGCTGACCGCGCCCGCCGCCGGTGCCGCCGAGAGCACGACCCGGACCACGACGAACAGCACCGTCCCGGGCCCGGGCGGCGTCGGGAGCTGCACCGTCGACGACGCCCCCCTGAACCCCGTCGGCACCTGTACGGGCATCGACCCGATGCAGACCTGGCGCGTCGGGGTCTCCTGTTCGGGCTACGACTGGACCTGGCACGTCCCCATCTACGAGTCCTCGGTCGGCAGCTGGGTCACCGGCAGCGGAAGCGGTACCTCCGGCTCGTGCCGGTACCCGCTGACGCCGGGTCTGGGCTGGATCCAGTTCGGTCCGGCGGTTCCGGCCGGGCCGACCGGTCAGATCACCGGGATCGCGGGCAAGTGCCTGGACGTGCGCGGCGGCAGCACCGCGAACGGGACCCAGACCCAGATCTGGGACTGCCTGGGCAACGTGAACCAGACCTGGAAGGTCGGCACGGACGGCACCGTGCGGGCGGTCGGCAACTGCCTGGACGTCGAGGGCGGGCGCACCGGCAACGGCACGCTGGTGCGCACCTGGGAGTGCAACGGCAGCGGCGCCCAGAAGTGGCAGGCCCGTTCGGACGGTTCGCTGGTCAACCCGCAGTCGGGCCGCTGCCTGGACGTCCGGGGCGTCTCCAGCGAGAACGGCGCGGTCCTGCAGATCTGGGACTGCTTCGGCGCCACCGCCGCCAACCAGGTCTGGCACCTGCCCGCCTGACCCACCCCTGCCCCCCTTGCGGCGGGGGGGGGGCGCCCCCCCCCGCCCCCCCCGCGCCGG
>NZ_JBEXJK010000531.1:0-4931 GCF_040609095.1 Kitasatospora sp. NPDC004799 | reverse complement strand
ATCCACTGCGGCTCCGCCCCGGCCGGCAGGGCCGCGCGCACCGCCGCCTCCTCGCCCGGGGCGCCGAGCGGGGCCACCAGCCGGACGTCCCGGCCGTCCGCGCCGGTCTCGGCGAGCACCGCGCGCACGCAGTCGGTGAGCGTCCCGGCCGCCCGCTCGGGCCGGTGGTAGGCGCGGAAGCGGGTGCCGAGCAGCCGGGCCAGTACCGGCCGCCCGGCCGCCGCCGCCCGGTCGGCGGACTCCAGCAGCCAGGCCACGCCGCCCTCGCCGAGCGGGGTCCGCGCGTCCTGGTCCGCGCTGTGCCACTCCAGCCAGGCGCGCTGCACCGAGTACTCCTCGGCGGCGCCGCACAGCACCCGGTCGCAGTGTCCGCCGCGGAGCAGCCGGGCCGCGTAGCCGAGCGCGAGCAGGCCGGTCGACCAGCCGCCGGCGATCGTGCTGTTGGGGCCCTTGATGCCGTGCCAGATCGCGCACTGGCCGGCCGCCCGGTTCATCACGGTGTTGGGGAACCGGGCCGGGTCGACCAGGTAGGGGCGGTCGCCGGTCAGCGAGTCCCGGGTGAAGTCCATGATGCTCTGCACGCTGCCCGAGCCGGTGCCCAGCACCAGGCCGACCCGCTCGGGGTGCTCCAGCAGGCCCGGGCCGCAGCCGTCGAGCAGGGTGCCGAAGGTGTGCACGGCGAGCGCGGTGACCCGGTCCATGGTCCTGGTGCCCTTGCGGCCCAGGGCGCCGGCGGCGCTGAAGTCCGGGACCAGGGCGCCCCGGTCGTACGGCCCCGGGTACGCGGCGCGGTCCAGCGCGGCGACGGCGCCGGTGCCGGCCCGCAGTCCCGCGCCGAAGGCCGGCGCGCCGACCCCGAACGGGGAGACCGCCGACCAGGCGGAGAACACCGGCTCGCGCACCGCGGGGGCCCGGTCGGCCGCCCGGGCCCGGGCCGGGCTGTCGACGGCGGTCATGCCCCGCCCCGGCCCACGGCCTTGCCCGCCTTGCCGGTCAGGGCGTCGGTCAGCCGGTCGTCGAAGTCGACCAGGCTCCAGTCGCGGCGGTTCTCGATCACCGCCCAGCCGTGGGTGATCCGGCCGGTGGCGGTGGGCACCAGGACGCCGTCGCGCAGCACGTAGGCGTCCATCCGGGAGGTGTAGGTCAGCCGCTTGAAGACGCTCTCGACGGTGTAGACGGTGTAGAGGGTCTCCTCCATCAGCGCCTCGTCCAGGATGGTGATCCGGGAGTGCGGGACGACCGGGATCCAGTCCTGCTCGTCCAGCAGGGTCTTGATGGAGACGCCGCGGTCGGCCAGGAAGAGGTCGACGACCTCCTCCATCTGCCGCAGGTAGCCGGACATCTGGACCCGCTCGGTGAAGTGGCAGTAGAAGTACGGCATCCGCCACGCCCAGCCGAAGGCGTTGCGCCCCGCCGTCAGCTGTTCGAGCGGGTCGGCGCCGGGCTCCAGCCGGACGGGCGCCAGCGGTGCGGACGCGGCGCCCGCGCCCAGCCGGTCGACGGTGAACGGGGTGAGCTCGGCGGGCGGTTCGGCGACGGCGTGGCCGCGCGGGTCGGACCGCAGGTGGAGGGTGACCTTGGCGGCGACGGCCTTCACCGGCTCGCCGGAGCGCTCCACGGTCAGCTCCACGCCCAGGCGCAGCCCGTCGCCCTGGGCGGGCAGCCGGCGGACGGTGGCGGTCACCACGTCGTCGATGTGCAGCGCGGTGAGGATCTTGGTGTCGAGGTCGGTGAGGTCGACGCCCAGGCCGTACCGCTCGAACAGTTCCCCGGGCGGGAACCCGTGCTGCCGGGCGTGGTCGTAGACGGCCTCCTCGACCAGGTAGTTGACGTGCTTGAACCCGATCCAGGTGCAGATGTTCGAGCCCTCGTAGCGCGGGCGGAGCTCGACCCGGGTGGTCGGGTCGGCGGCCGGGGCACTGCTGGTCATGGCAACTCCTGGGGTGAGAGGGTGGTGGCGCCGGCGCGCGGCGCCCCGGGCACGGCGGTGCGCAGGAAGTCGCACACCAGCCGGGCGACCAGGTCGGGCCGCTCGACCATCGGGAAGTGCCGGCAGCCCGGCAGCGGCTCGTAGCGCGCCCGGGGCACCCGGGCGGCGAGCGCCCGGCCGTCCTCGGGCCGGGCGGCGGTGTCCTGCTGCCCGGAGAGCACGAGCAGCGGCGAGCCGACCGCGCCGAGGTCGAGCGTGGGGGAGCGCAGGTAGGCCTCGAAGAACCGCATCCAGCCGTACGGCCCGACCTGGTCGCGCAGTTGGCGCGCCATCCAGTCGCGGTGGGAGCGGGGGAAGCGGGCGGTCTCGCCGACCTCCAGCGCCTCCTCGAAGACGCGGTGGAAGTCGTTGAGGTAGTACGAGATCACCGTCCAGTCGAAGTCCTTGGGACTGGGCCGGTAGAACGGGCTGATCAGGACGGTCGGCCGGGGTGCGGTCCGGCCCGTCGCGGTCGCCTCGACGACGAGGTTCGCCGCGTACGAGTGGGCCACGACGGCGTCGAACCGCTCGTCCAGCAGCTCGACCAGGAAGCGGCCCGGATCGGGCTGGGTGCCCCAGCCGTCGCCCTCGGACCGGGCGCGCCACGGCAGTTCGACGTCCCACAGCTCGAAGGCGGCCCCGGCCCGCCGGACCAGCGGGGTCCACACCGAGGGCTTGCCGCCCAGGCCGTGCAGCAGCAGCACCCGGATCGGGTCGGGGTCCTCCGCGGCCCTGCGCAGCCGGGGGATGGGCGCGCTCATGCGTCCGGGCGCCCCGCGTCGGCCCGCTCCGCCGCCGGGGGCTCCCGGTCGGCCCGCGGGTCCTCCCGGTCCGCCTTCCGGTCCTCCCGGTACGCGCCGAGGATGAGCACCGCGTTGTTGCCGGCGAAGGCCAGCGCGTTGTTCTGGACGATGCGCACGTCGGCGGTGCGGGCCCGGTTGGGGACGGGGTCGAGGCCGCACTCCGGGTCGGTCCGCCGGTGGTTGATGGTCGGCGGGATGAAGCCCTCCCGGATCGCCAGCGCGCAGGCGGCGGAGGCCAGGGCGCTCGCCGCGCCCATGGTGTGGCCGAGCATGGACTTGATCGAGACGGTCGGCGGCGGGGTGGCGAACACCTGCCGGATCGCGCCCGCCTCCGTCACGTCGTTGGCCTTGGTGCCGGTGCCGTGCGCGGAGATGAAGTCGATGTCCTCCGGCTTCACCCCGGCGTTGCGGTGGGCCAGTTCGATGCAGGCGGCGAGGCTGTCCTGGTCCGGGGCGACCGGGTGGTGGGCGTCGCAGTTCAGCCCGTACCCGAGCACCTCGGCGTAGATCCCGGCGCCGCGGGCCAGCGCCGAGTCCAGGCTCTCCATCAGCAGGATGCCGGCGCCCTCGCCGGTGAGGATGCCCTTGCGGTCGACGTCGAAGGGCTGGCTCAGCTCCGGGGCGATGGTGCCCAGCCGGTAGAAGCCGGTGAAGGTCTTGCGGCACACGGCGTCGGCGCCGCCGGACAGGGCGACGTCCGCCTCGCCCGAGCGGATGGCGTCGAAGCCGGAGCCGATCGCGTAGTTGCCCGCGGCGCAGGCGGTGGCGATGGTGACGGCCTCCACGTCGACGAGCTCCAGCTCGCGCACCACGCTGCTGGACAGCAGGCCGGCCGAGGAGCGGCGGGCCACCACGGCGGGCAGCTCCTCGGGGCCGTCGCGGAGCTGGCGCTCGGTCAGGGCGTCGAGGTCCCGGGACTCGCCGTCGGTGGTGCCGACCGAGACCAGGACGCGCCGGGCGCGCAGCTCCTCAGGCGCGAGCCCGGCGTCGGCCACCGCCATCCTGGCCGCCGCGACGGAGAACTGGCTGGCCCGGCCCAGCTCCTCGGGATCGCCGTGCTCGATCCACCGGGCCGGGTCGAAGTCTTCGATCTCGCAGCCGTTCGCGTGCGCGTAGCCCGTCGTGTCGAAGGACGTGATCGGTTTGACGCCGCTGCGGCCGCTGCGGAGTCCGTCCAGGAACTCGGCCGCCCCGGTGCCGATGCTGGTGACCGCGCCCAGCCCGGTGATGACGACCCGGCGCGGTGTCCGGTGCCCGCTGCTCACCATTGCTGACTCCGTTCTGTCGACTCGGCGCTGTGGCGGGCTACTTGGACAGGCTCTCCTGGACGACGGCGACGACGCCGTCCAGGTTGACCATCCGGATCAGCTCGGCCTGGTCGATCTCGATCGCGAAGGTGCGCTCCAGCGAGGAGAGGATCTCGATGGCGCCGAGCGAGTCGGCGTTGTGGTCCTCCTTGAACCGGCTGGTGTCGGTGACCTCGTCGGCCTCCAGTTCGAGGATGTCGCAGACGATGTCCTTGATCTGGGCGCGCTGTTCGGCGGTGACGACCGCGGTGCTGGGCATTTCGCCTCCCGGTGAGGGTGGGTGCGACAGATGATGATCTGAATTCTTCTCGGCCGCGCTGACGGACAACTGACGTGCAACTGACGGTCGTTGGTCGGCTTGACAGTGCTTGCTCACACCTGTCAGTCTCAACTTTCAGGTAGGAGGAAGAGGGTGGGGGTGCTGACAAGCGCGGAACTACTGGCCCTGCTGGCCGCCGTCGGGCACACCCAGCGTCTTCGGATCATCGGCGAACTGGCGCAGGGCCGGGTCCACGTCAGCGAACTGGCCCGGAGGCTCGGCATGTCCAGGCCGCTGCTCTACATGCACCTGGAGCGGCTCGAACACGCCGGCCTGGTGGCCGGTGCGCTGGAGCTCTCCGCCGACGGGAAGGCCATGAAGTTCTTCGAACTCACCCCGTTCGACATCCACGTCACGGTCGACACCGTCATCGCCGCCCTCCGGGAGGACGGGGCGCAGGTCGAGCGGGCCCGGCGCGACGCTTAGGGCGTGTCTGATGATTCGCGTTGGATCAGCGAGCGGCGTTGGGGTGCGTGCATCGCAAGGCGGAGGAGGGAGCCACTGCGGAGCATTGGCGACCGACGACAACGCGG
>NZ_JBEXJK010000530.1:0-4933 GCF_040609095.1 Kitasatospora sp. NPDC004799 | reverse complement strand
GCAAGGCGGAGGAGGAAGCCACTGCGGAGCATTGGCGACCGACGACAACGCGGCGAGGTGCGTGCCCCGGCGTCGCCCCGCAGACGCGAGTTTGAAGACGGACCCTAGGCGCGGCCCCGGCCAGGCGCCCCTCACCCGCGCCGCCAGCGGTTGGTGATCGGCAGCCGGCGGTCCCGGCCGAAGTTCTTGACCGAGACCTTCGGGCCCGGCGGGTACTGGCGCCGCTTGTACTCGGCGGTGTCGACCAGCCGGACCACCCGGTCCACCACCTCCGGGTCGAAGCCGGCCGCCACGATCGCGTCCCGGCCCTCGTCGCCCTCGATGTAGCGGTCGAGCACCGCGTCCAGCAGGTCGTAGTCGGGCAGCGAGTCGGTGTCCACCTGGTCCGGCCGCAGTTCGGCGGACGGCGGCTTGGTGACGGTGTTCTCCGGGATCGGCGGCACCTCGCCGCGCCGCTCGGCCTCCGCGTTCCGCCAGCGGGCCAGCCGGAAGACCATCGACTTGTAGACGTCCTTGATCGGCCCGTAGGCGCCCACCGAGTCGCCGTACAGGGTCGAGTAGCCGACCGCCAGCTCGCTCTTGTTGCCGGGCGCGAGCACGATGTGCCCCTCCTGGTTGGAGACCGCCATCAGCAGGGTGCCGCGCAGCCGGGACTGGAGGTTCTCCTCGGCCAGGCCGGTCAGCTCGGTGGCCCCCAGGTAGGCGTCGAACATCGGGGCGATGGAGACGGTCCGGAAGTGCAGCCCGGTGCGGCGGGCCAGCTCGGCCGCGTCGTCCCGGGAGTGCTGGGAGGAGTAGCGGCTGGGCATCGAGACGCAGTAGACGTTCTCGGCGCCGACCGCGTCCACCGCGATCGCGGCCACCAGGGCCGAGTCGATGCCGCCGGACAGGCCGATCAGCACGGACCGGAAGCCGTTCTTGGTCACGTACGCCCGGGTGCCGGAGACCAGCGCCGCCCAGATCTCGGCCTCGTCCGAGAGCCGCGGCGCCACCTCGGCGGTGAGCGGCACGGCGGGCGCGGCCTGCGGCTCGCCGCCCAGCTCGGTGCGGACCAGGTGCAGGCCGTCGCTCAGCAGCAGACCGTCGGTGTCGTCGCCCGCGGCGGCCGGCAGGTCGAGGTCCAGCACCAGCAGGTGCTCCTCGAACTGCGGGGAACGGGCCAGGACTTCACCGTCGGCGCCGACCACGATCGAGTCGCCGTCGAAGACCAGCTCGTCCTGGCCGCCGACCATGTTGACGTACGCCAGGGTGCAGCCCGCCTCGGCCGCCCGGCGCCGCACCAGCTCCAGCCGCTGGTCGTCCTTGTTCCGCTCGTACGGGGAGCCGTTGACCACCAGCAGCAGGCCGGCGCCGGCCTCGCGGGCGGCGGTGACCCGGCCGCCGTCCTGCCAGATGTCCTCGCAGACGGCCAGCGCGACGTCCACGCCGTGCACCCGCAGCACCGGCAGCTGGTCGCCCGGCACGAACCAGCGGAACTCGTCGAACACGCCGTAGTTGGGCAGGTGGTGCTTGGCGAAGCGGGTCACCACCTCGCCCCGGTGCAGCACGGCGGCGCAGTTCTGCGGGGAGCCGGCCGGGCGGTTGAAGCGCGGCGAGGCGTGCTCGGAGCGCCCGAGGTAGCCGACCACCACCGGGACCTCGCCCAGCCCGTCCGCCGCGAGCCGGCCGGCCAGCTCGACCAGCGCGCCGCGGGAGGCCTCGACGAAGGAGTGGCGCAGGGCGAGGTCCTCCACCGGGTACCCGGTGAGGACCATCTCGGGGAAGGCGACCAGCTGCGCGCCGGCCTCGACGGCCTGCCGGGTCCAGCGCACCACCTCGTCGCCGTTGCGGGCGAGGTCACCGACCCAGGGGTCGATCTGGCACAGGGCGAGACGGAGATTGGGCATGGCTCCGAGTGTAATCGTCTAACTGACGCGATGTCCTGGGCGGGGCGACGGAAGAGCCGACGGCGGGGCGACGGAAAAGCCGGGGACGGGACGGCGACGGGGCCGGGGACGGGGGTCGGCGCTGCCGGGCCGGGCGGGGATCGGCCATGATGGGGGCAACCGCTCCACGTGGTCTTTCCGGGGGCTTCCCGGGCGTAACACGAGCGTAAAGAGCAGAGGTGAGACTGTCCCCATGGGCAAGCAGCAGCAGTTCGTGCTTCGGACGCTCGAAGAGCGTGACATCCGGTTCGTCCGGCTGTGGTTCACCGACGTGCTCGGGTTCCTCAAGTCGGTGGCGGTGGCCCCGGCCGAGCTGGAGCAGGCCTTCGAGGAGGGCATCGGCTTCGACGGCTCGGCGATCGAGGGGTTCGCCCGGGTGTACGAGTCCGACATGATCGCCAAGCCGGACCCGACCACCTTCCAGATCCTGCCGTGGCGCTCGGAGACCCCGGGCACCGCCAGGATGTTCTGCGACATCCTGATGCCGGACGGCTCGCCGTCCTTCGCCGACCCCCGGTTCGTGCTCAAGCGCACCCTGGAGAAGGCCTCCGACCTGGGCTTCACCTTCTACACCCACCCGGAGATCGAGTTCTTCCTGCTGAAGAACCTGCCCGGCGACGGCACCGCGCCGATCCCCGCCGACCAGTCCGGCTACTTCGACCACACCCCGCGCGGGGTGGGCCACGACTTCCGCCGCCAGGCGATCACCATGCTGGAGTCGATGGGCATCTCGGTCGAGTTCTCGCACCACGAGGGCGCCCCCGGCCAGCAGGAGATCGACCTGCGCTACGCCGACGCGCTGTCCACCGCCGACAACATCATGACCTTCCGGCTGGTCATGAAGGAGGTCGCGCTGGAGCAGGGCGTGCACGCGAGCTTCATGCCCAAGCCCTTCTCCGAACACCCCGGCAGCGGCATGCACACCCACGTCTCGCTGTTCGAGGGCGACCGCAACGCCTTCCACGAGTCCGGCGCCGAGTACCAGCTGTCCAAGGTCGGCCGGTCCTTCATCGCCGGCCTGCTGCGGCACGCCGCCGAGACCGCGGCCGTCACCAACCAGTGGGTGAACTCGTACAAGCGGATCTGGGGCGGCTCCCAGCGCACCGCCGGGGCCGGCGGCGAGGCGCCGTCGTACATCTGCTGGGGCCACAACAACCGCTCGGCGCTGATCCGGGTGCCGATGTACAAGCCGGGCAAGCAGGGCTCCACCCGGATCGAGGTCCGCTCGCTGGACACCGGCTGCAACCCGTACCTCGCCTACGCCGTCACCCTCGCGGCCGGCCTGAAGGGCATCGAGGAGGGCTACGAGCTCCCGCCCGGCGCCGACGACGACGTGTGGGCGCTGTCCGACTCCGAGCGCCGCGCCCTCGGCATCCAGCCGATGCCGCAGAACCTCGGCGAGGCCATCGACCTGATGCAGCGCAGCGAACTCGTCGCCGAGACCCTCGGCGAGCACGTCTTCGACTTCTTCCTGCGCAACAAGCGCCAGGAGTGGGAGGAGTACCGCTCCGAGGTGACCCCGTTCGAGCTGCGGAAGAACCTGCAGGTGCTGTGAGCGGGTGACGGCCGCTCAAACCGACTGCGGCCCGCTGTCCTCCGCCCGGAGGACAGCGGGCCGTCCGGTGGAGTGGAACGCCCCGTCAGCTTGCGTTATGTGACGTTGATGTGACGGAACGTTGTGGTCCGATGGGGCTGCTCGTCCGTTCCGTCCTGAGAGGATCACATGACCTCCTCCGTCAGCCGTGCCGCCGCCGTCCGCCTGCTGCTCCGCCGGACCTGCGTCGCGGGGGCCGCCATCACCGCCGTCGCGGGCCAGCTGCTGGCCGCCCCGACCATCGCCGACGCCCGTGGTTCGGGCACGGCCTCCGGCGCCGAGGCGGGTGCGCAGCACGCCCAGCGCGCGCACCACCGCTCCACGCTCGCCGAGAACCAACTGCCGTTCACCACCCGCTTCGAGGGCGACTTCCACGGCTCCATCACCCGGATCAGCAACTCGCTGATGACCTGTGACGAGACCAAGCCGCCGCTCGACCCGGAGCAGCCGTCCTGCCTGGAGGCCCGCAAGGGCAACGGCAGCAGGCCGATCAACAACAAGTACGAGATGAAGTACATCAACATCGACCCGGGCTCGATCGGCCCGCTCGGTGACGCGATCTACTCCGCCAGCTCCGCCGACCTGGGCCTGGTCGACGGCTCCCAGGTCAAGTACGCCCGGCTGTACTGGGGCGGCACCCGCGGCATCGACGACGTCGTGCTGCCGGAGGACCGGATCGACGAGGTGTACCTGAAGGTGCCGGGCGAGGCCCAGTACCGCAACATCGCCAACGACCAGCCCTCCATCGGCTACATCACCACCGACATCGAGAGCAGCTACCAGGCCTCCGCCGACATCACCGACCTGGTCAAGCAGGCCGGCAACGGCACCTACACCGTCGCGAACATGGACTCGGTGGTGAAGCCGCACAGCTGGGGCGGCTGGACGATCGTGGTCGCGTACGAGAACGAGTGCAAGCCGCTGCGGCACGTCCACCTGTGGGACGGCTTCCGGGTCGAGCTGCCGGACAGCCCGCCGCGCGAGTTCGACCTCACCGGGCTGCGGACCCCCGACACCGGCCCGGTGGCGGGCAAGCTCGGCTTCGTGGTCTACGACGGCGACCTCAAGTGGACCGGCGACACCCTCGCCATCAAGTCCACCAACGGCCCGCAGGCGTACTTCACGGACCTCAACCACGCCTCCAACGACGCGTTCAACTCCACCATCGAGGAGCTGACCCCGGCCGACCAGTTCATCCGCACCCCGTACAACCGCAACAACTTCGGCTACGACTCCAACCGCTGGGACATCTCGCCGTTCCTGCGCAACGGGGACACCGGCATCAAGGTCCTGTTCGACACCGACAAGGACGGGTACGACCTGGGCGTCTTCTACGCCTACGTCAACCTGGACGGCTCCGCCGAGGGCTGATCCCCCGTCGCGCCACGGCGCCGCTGCCGCACCACCCGCACCG
>NZ_JBEXJK010000529.1:0-4947 GCF_040609095.1 Kitasatospora sp. NPDC004799 | reverse complement strand
GCCAGCCAGACCAGCCCGAAGCCGATCCGCACCACCGCGGCCTGGTGCCGGCCGAGCGCCCGCCCGGTGAAGGCCCCGGGGCCACCGGCGCCTTCACCGCCGCCGACGTCGCCCGGGCCGCCCGGGCCGCGCGCACCGTCCGTGCCGACCGCCCGACACCAGCCGAAGGACAGGAGCGCGCCGCCCGAGCGGACGGCGCCGTTCGAGAGGACAGGGAGCACGCATGACCATCCGGGTACTGCTCGCCGACGACCAGGCCCTGCTGCGCGGTGCCTTCCGCCTGCTGATCGAGGCGGAGGAGGACATGGAGGTGGTCGGCGAGGCCGCCGACGGTCGGGAGGCCGTCGCGCTCGCCCGGGCCACCAAGCCCGACATCGTGCTGATGGACATCCGGATGCCCGGCGTCGACGGCCTCGGCGCCACCGCCGAGATCTGCGGCGACGAGGAGCTGTCCGGCACCCGGGTGCTCATCCTCACCACCTTCGAGATCGACGAGTACGTGGCCCAGGCGCTGCGCGCGGGCGCCGGCGGCTTCCTCGGCAAGGGCGCCGACCCGAAGGAACTGCTCGCCGCCGTACGCACCGTGGCGGCGGGCGAGGCGCTGCTCTCGCCCGCCGCCACCCGGGCCGTGATCGACCAGTTCCTGGCCCAGCCCGAGCCGGCGTCCGCAGCCCCGGGGAGCGAGCGGCTGTCCGTCCTGACCGCCCGCGAGCGCGAGGTGATGTCGATGGCCGCCACCGGCCTCACCAACGAGGAGATCGCCGAGCGGATGTTCGTCAGCCCCTTCACCGTCCGCACCCACGTCCACCGGGCGATGTCCAAGCTCGACGCCCGCGACCGCGCCCAACTCGTCGCCATCGCCTACCAGACCGGCCTGGTCCCACCCGGCCGCCCAGCCTGACCCGGCCCGCCTGACCCCGCTGGCCTGACCCCGCCGACCTGGCCCCGCCAGGGCAGCGCCCGGGTCGCTCCTGGGCCCGCTCCGCTCACCGTGGTCTGGACCACTATGTGGAACCCGCTGGCGGTGCGGCGCCCGCCGTGTGATCGTCTGCGGCATGCCGAGCTTCCTCTCCTTCGACGGATCAGAGATCAGCTACGAACTGGCCGGCCGGGGCGAACCGTTGGTGGTCCTGCCGGGCGGGCCCGGTGCGGACGTCGGGTACCTGGGCGACCTCGGGGGCCTCGGGAGCGGGCGGACGCTGGTCCTGGTCCACCCGCGGGCCACCGGCCGGTCCGCCGTCCCGGAGGACCGTTCGACCGTCTCCTTCGTCCAACAGGCCCGCGACGTCGAGGAGTTGCGCCGACACCTCGGTGCGGAGCGGATCGACCTGCTCGCCCACTCGGCGGGCTGCCTGACCGCCCAGGAGTACCTCGCCGCCCACTCGGCCCGGGTGCGCGGTGCCGTTCTGACAGCCCCGGTCGGCCGGGTCGGACGCGAGCCGGACGAAGCGGAGCTGGCCGCGCTGCGGGCCGGGCGCTCGGGCGAGCCCTGGTACCCGGACGCCGCCGAGGCCGCGCGCCGGCTCGCCGGGGGAGCGGCGCACGGGGCCGAACTCGCCGACCTGCAACGGCGGATCCTGCCGTTCTTCTGGCACGCCTGGACGGATCAGCGCCACATCGAGTACCGCACCGAGCACGCGAGCCGGGTGCCCTGGTACCGCGAGGCCTTCTACGCGGGGTCCGCCGACGCGACCTCGCTGCCGCACCGGTTGGCCCGGCTGGCCGCCACCGACCGGCCGGTCCTGGTCCTGGCCGGCGCCTCCGACGGCATGATCGGCACCGCCCCGGCCCGCGCCGTGGCGGCGTGCCTGCCGCACGCCCGACTGGAGGTGCTGCGGCGCTCCGGCCACCGGCCGTGGGTCGAGGAGCCCGAACGCTTCGTCGCGCTCGTCGAGGGCTTCCTGGCCGGGCTCTGACCGGGCCGCGCTCAGGCCGGGGCGCTCAGGCCGGGGCGGTCAGGGCTTGCGGGCCACCGCGCCGTACATGCTGACGCGGTCGGCGTCGGGGCCCGGAGCGGTGTCGGGGCGCCAGAGGGGGACGGTGGTGACGCCGGGGTCGAGGAGGTCGAGGCCGTCGAGGAAGGCCCGGACCTGCTCGCGGGAGCGGCCGACCAGGGGTGCGGTGGCCCGGTCGTAGACGCCGGTGACCCGGTCGCGGACCTCGGCCGGGATGAAGTCGGCGGTGCCGTGCGAGAGGACCAGGTGGCTGCCGGAGGGCAGCGCGCCCAGCAGGGCGGCGAGGACCCGGTGGGGCTCGTCCTCGTCCCGCAGGAAGTGCAGGACGGCGGCGAGGACGAGCCCCACCGGACGGGAGAGGTCCAGCAGCCCGACCGCCCGGACGGCGTCGAGCAGGGCGGCGGGCTCGCGCAGGTCGGCCTGGATGACGGCGGTGCGGCCGGGGCCCGAGCCGGCCATCAGGGCGCGGGCGTGGCTGAGCACGATCGGGTCGTTGTCCACGTAGACGACCCGGGCGCCCGGCCGGGCCGCCTGGGCGATCTCGTGGGTGTTGCCGGCCGTCGGGATACCGGTGCCGACGTCGAGGAACTGGTCGATGCCGAGGCCGGCGACGCACCGTACCGCGCGGGTGAGGAAGCCCCGGTTGGCGCGGGCGGTGGACCGGAACTCCGGGTTGGCGGCGAGCGCCTTCTCGGCGGCGGCGCGGTCGGCCGGGAAGTTGTCCTTCCCGCCCAGGTAGTAGTCGTACATCCGGGCCGGGTGCGGCACGTCGGGCCGCAGGTCGGCCGCGATCCCGGCCTCGCCGGACTCCCACATGCGCTCGTATCCCACGGCTGTCGCCTCCTCCGCCCAGAAGCCACCTGACGATCCACGCGCGGCCTCGCCGGCGGACAGCCTAAAGCCCTGGTTGCGGCCCCGCTGCCGGTTGGCCGGGTCACCCCCGTATGTCCCTTTTCGCCGGGCGGGGGCGGCCGGTGGGCTCGGCGCGCGCCCCCGCCGCTTCCGGCGCAGGATGGGAGTTCGGGCGGGGGGACAGCCGGGGACGGGAGGTCGGTCCGTGGGGATCGCAATGGCAGACGTTCGCGAGTGGCGCGGCCACCCCGTGGTGGACGAGAAGGGTCACCGCATCGGTGCGCTGGAGTCCGTCTACGTCGAGACGGCCAGCGACGAGCCGTTCTTCGCCACCGTCGCGGTCGGCTTCGCGGGCCGGCGCCGCCTGGTGTTCGTGCCGCTGGACGGGTCGGTGGCCGGGCCGGACTACCTCCGGGTGGCGTACCCGCGCAGCCAGGTCAAGCAGGCCCCGGCGATCGGCACCGACGACGTGCTGCCCGCCGAGGATGAGCCCGCCGTGTTCGCGCACTACGAGCTCCCGTACGCGACCGGTGCCGGCGGGGAGCGCCGTCTGGCCCGCCGCTGAGGCCCGGCCGGCCCGGGGTCGAGGCCCGTCCGGCTCGCCACCGAGGCCCGTCCGGCCCCGTCGCCGGCCCGTGCCCGGCACAACTCCGGCCACCCGGGAATGAATACCCCGCCGGGTACACTTGTCCATCGACAGTCGATGGGAAAGGTGGCCCGGCATGCAGGTGGACGAGGAGGCGGTCGGCGCGGTCCTGAACCGGCTGCGTCGCGCGCAGGGCCAGTTGGCCGGAGTGATCGCGATGATCGAGGCGGGCCGGGACTGCAAGGACGTGGTCACCCAGCTCGCCGCCGTCTCGCGCGCCCTCGACCGGGCGGGGTTCAAGATCGTCGCGAGCGGCATGCGCCAGTGCATGGCGGCCGCCGACGAGGGCGCCGCGCCGATGAGCGAGGCCGAGCTGGAGAAGCTCTTCCTCGCCCTGGCCTGACCGGCCCCGCGGCCGGGCCCACAACCGGATACACGGCCGGGTCCACAACCGGATCCAGGGCCGGGGACGCCGATCCGGTGACCCCCGGACGTGGCTCGGCCGCCCCGTCGCGGCCCGCGGTTACCGTCGGGCGCATGCAGAAAATCACCACCTTCCTCTGGTTCGACGACCAGGCCGAAGAGGCCGCGGCCTTCTACACCACGCTGTTCCCGAACTCCCGGATCACCGGCATCACCCGCTACGGCGAGGCCGGCCCCGGCCCGGCCGGCTCGGTGATGACCGTCGGGTTCGAGCTCGACGGCCGCGCGTACACGGCCCTCAACGGCGGCCCCGAGTTCCACTTCACCGAGGCGATCTCGCTCCAGGTGGCGTGCGAGGACCAGCGGGAGGTCGACGAGCTCTGGGCCGCGCTCACCGCGGACGGCGGCGAGCCGGGCCCGTGCGGCTGGCTCAAGGACCGCTACGGCCTCTCCTGGCAGATCACCCCGCGGGTGCTGCTCGACCTGGTCGCCGACGAGGACCGGGCCAAGGCGAGCCGGGTGATGGCGGCCATGCTGCGGATGCAGAAGATCGAGATCGAGCCGCTGCTCGCCGCGGCCGAGGGGTGAGGCCGTGACCGCCCCCAGCCACCGGAGCATCACCTACCTGCGGGCCACCCCGGAGCGGGTCTGGCACGCGCTCACCAACGCCGACGAGTCGGGCCTCTACTGGGGCCACCGCAACGTCTCCACCTGGCTGCCCGGCGCGCCCTGGGAGCACCAGCGGACCGACGACTCCGGCATCGCCGACGTCATCGGCACCGTCGAGGCGGTCGACCGCCCGCACCGGCTGGTCACCACCTGGGCCGGGCCGCAGGAGCAGCGGGCCGGCTGGCCGTCGCGGGTCACCTTCGAGCTGGAGGGCTGGCAGGACCTCACCCGGCTCACCGTCACCCACGAGAACCTGGCCGACGAGGCCGAGCGGGCGGACGCCGAACAGGGCTGGTCGGCGGTGCTCGCCAACCTCAAGACCTACCTGGAGACCGGCCACCCGCTGCCCCAGCAGCCCTGGCTGATGCCCTGACCGCGGCGCCCCGCGGAACACGGCAGGCCTGGGTTGTTCGCCCACTACTCGAACATCAACGCCTCGGGCTTCCGTGAGCTGCTCGAGGG
>NZ_JBEXJK010000528.1:0-4981 GCF_040609095.1 Kitasatospora sp. NPDC004799 | reverse complement strand
GTGGGTGTGGGGGCGGGGGGTGGGAAACGGTGGGATCAGGTGCTGAGAACGGGAACGGGGCGGGTTTCAGGGGCGGCCGCGGCGCAGGACCGCCTCGGCGAGGTCGACGGCCTCGCGGAGCGGGACGAGGCGGCAGTCGGCGGTGCCGACGCGGGCGGTGGTGATGCCCCGGGCGGTGCGCAGGACCTCGGCGCCGAGGCGGCCGAAGTGGAGGTCGTCCAGGTCGGGGGCCCGGAAGGCCGTCCAGCCGTCCGGCCCGACGCAGCGGTACTCCCGCACCCGGACGTCGGGCATCCGCAGGTCGGCCAGGTGGAAGGCGGTGAAGCGGTCCATCGGGACGCCGAGCATCAGCACCCGGGCGTCCAGCTCGTAGAGCCGCCCGAGCGGCGACTCCGGGCCGAGGTGGGAGGTCAGCGGGTGGTGGGCGGTGACCTCCCGGGCGAGCCGCCCCACGGCCGCCCAGGAGGTCTGCGGGTGGCCGCTGCGCAGCGCGCCCGGGTGGGTGCGGACCGCCTCCGACAGCGCCCCCACGGAGGGCGAGGCCGGGGTGGTGGCCGGATCGAAGCGGGGCATCCGGGCCCGGTGCTCGGCCACCTCCGCCGGGGAGAGCCCGGCGGTGGCGGCCTGGTGGACGCGCGAGGAGGCGGAGTTCTCGGGCGTGGCGGTGTAGGCGACCAAGGTGCCGTCGGGGCCCAGGACTTCGAGCAGGGCCTCGACCACACCGGCCGCCCCGCCGGGCACCGGTCCGAGGGCGCGCAGGGACGCCTGGACGTGCAGCACCGTGCCCGGGCGGACGCCCAGGTCGACGAAGTCGCGGACGAGCGGGTGGACGGGGGACGCGACGGCGGCGCCGCCGGCGCGGGGTTCGGTGAGGATGGCGACTCCCCGGGGTTGAGGGCCCCGGGCGGGGGGAGGGCCCGGGGCGGCGCGAGTGGGAGGTCAGACCCCGGCGCGTTCCCGCCGTGCCCGGTCGGCCGCCCGCTCGGCGGCGGCGGGCAGCGGCAGGGCGAGCCAGGGGGTCACGGTGTCCCGCATGCCGTCGGCGAAGCGCAGGCCGGTCCCGGTCAGGGCCCCGGACGACGCCAGCCGCTCCACGGCCTCGGCGGTGTACCGCCGCCAGAGCGCGAACTGCTCCCGCGCCCGGTCGGCGGCCGTGCCCGGCAGTCCGTCGTACGCGAGGGTGCGGGTGCCCCAGTACTCGGTGACGGCCAGGTGGGCGTACGTGCCCTGGAGCAGCCCTTCGAGCGGCCGGGGGTCGGGCCGCCAGGGGGCGAAGTACAGCGCGGAGTCGGCGCGGTCGTACAGGTCGGTCAGGTCCAGCACCGCGCCGAGCTTGACGTGCTGGAACTCGTGCGCGAGCAGCAGCGCGAGGGTCGGCGCGGTGGCCGGCCGGGCGATGCCGACCGCGCCGTACGCCTGCCGGGCCGCCGAGCTGACGTCCCGGCCGGTCGGGCCGGGCCGCAGCGGGGTGACGGTGGTCAGGCCGGCCCGGAGGCCCTCGGCGTACCCGGGCAGGTCGCGCCCGAGCAGCTCCCAGGCCTCGCGCAACGCGCCCGTCCAGTCCAGCAGTTCGCCGTCCCGGAGGCGGTCGGCCACCGGGTGGTCGTGGCAGTCGCGCAGCGGGTCGGTGTCCTCCAGCGCGACCGTCCAGCCGCCGGCCAGCCGGACCCGCCGCAGCGGCTCGTCCAGCACCGTGCGCACCGAGCCGTCGGCCGCCCGCACCTCGAAGCCGTCCGACCGGCCGGTGACCACGGCCTCGCCGTCGGGTACGGCGATCCGGCCGAGCGTCGGCAGGTGCAGCCACCCGCCCCGGACGGGCACCGCCACCGCGTCGCCCCGCCCGGCCCGGACCGCGGCGGCCGCGGTGAGCGCGGCCAGCGGGCCGAGCCCGACCGCGAGGTCCCCGGCGAGCCGGCGGGCCGCCCAGGCGCGGGCGTACGGGTGGGCGAGGACGGCGTCCACGGCGGCGGGGGCCGCCGTGTCGAGCTCCGCCAGCAGGGCCCACGCCGCGGCCCGCCCCTGTCCGGAGGCGTCCCAGGCGGCGGCCAGCATCGCCCGGGTGAGGGCGAGTTGGGAGCGGCCGAGCGCGGCGACGGTCTCCGCGCTCCCGTATCCGCGCGCCAGTTCGCCGAGTTGCGACGGGGTGAGCGCGCCGGGCGGCAGCGGCTCGGCACCGGACGGCGGGGCCTCCGCCGCCTGCGCCGGCACGCCGACCGGACTCCCGCTCCCCGCAACGCCGTTGATGAACGTCATGAGATCACCGCAGTAGACGGAGGGATGGTCGAAGCTGCCTCCTCCATCGTCGCTCCGATAGCGGTGGGCGTACAGCCCGCCGCCGCAGGAGCGGACCACGGAGCAGGAGCGGCACGCCTCGCTCAGGCCGGCCAGGCCGGACTGCCGGGCGGCGATGCCGGGGTGGCGGGCGAGGTCGTCGAGGCTGTGCGCGAAGACGTTCATCCCGGTGACGGGCGCGCCGTCGTACGCGGTCTTCAGGCTGTCGGCCTGCTCGAAGGTCCCGTCCGTCTCCAGGACGGCCAGGTCGGAGGGCTCCAGGCCGAGCGACTCGGTGAGGCTGGAGAACCCCCGCAGGGTCCGGTGCACGGACTCGAAGGTCCGGACGGCGAACGGCCGCCCGTCCGCCTCCCACAGCCGGTGGACGGTCAGCAGCCAGTCGGCGTACGGGGTGGCGCCCAGCGCGGCCGGGCGCTTGGGCGGCTCGTCCCAGGTGGCGTGCGGGAGCAGGAAGTCCACGGCGGGCGGGCGGAGTTCGGCCAGCGCCCGGTACACGGCCACCGGGTCGTTCTCGACGTCCATCGTGCACAGCAGCCCGGCGAACAGGTGCCGGTACTCGGGCTCGTTCAGCAGCGCGACCGCCCGCAGCACCTGCGGGTGGCTGCTGCGCCCGTCGGCGAACCGCCGGTGGCGGTCGTTGGCGGCCCGGTCGCCGTCCAGCGAGATGCCGACCCTGATGTCCTGCTCCGCGAACAGCGCGCAGAAGTCCCGGCTCAGCAGCACGCCGTTGGTGTGGATGCGCAGGTCGAGCGCGCAGCCGGGCGGGAGCGCCGCCCGGAGCGTCACGGCGGCCCGGCGCAACCGGTCCGGGCCGGCGAGCAGGGGTTCTCCCCCGTGCAGGACGACCCGGACGGCGGGCAGCCGGTGGGCGGCCGCGTGCTCGCCGATGCGCTCGGCGGCCTTGGCCACGATCCCGTCCGCGATGACCTTCGGCCGGGAGCGCCAGCTGCTGTCCGCGTGCTCGTAGACGTAGCAGTGGTCGCAGGCCAGATCGCACCTGCTGTGCATCTTGACCACGAACTGCGCCAACGGCAGCGGAATCGACGTCGTCATGGAGCTGGACTGTTCGGTTCGGCTCGGTCTGGTTTCCGCTCGGAGTTCCGGGCCGGTCAGATCGAGGAGTTGAAGGCAGCGACCGGCACGAGGCCGGATTCCGCGCCGGGGAGCGCGCGCTGGAGCCGGGAGGCGAGCTCTTCCGCGCCGAGCGCGGCGAGATCGGCGAGCGAGGGGCGTTCCGGCGTCTCCTGAGGGTCAGTGAGCTTGCCGGCCGGCCTGGTGCTGGTTACCGGAGTCATGTTCGTTTCCTTAGGCGCGGTTTGGACCTGCCGAGGGTGGGTAAGCCCACCCGGTTGCGACCAATGTAGTGCCCGCGAAGACTCCGCGCGGCAGCTTACGGACTCACGGTGGGGTCCCCAGGCGGCCGACGTCGCACGACGGCGCGTGGAAGCCCCGGAATTCACCCGTTCAGCGGTCGCGCACTTCGCCGTGGCGCGCGCCGAAGCGCGTCGCCGGGGCGAGCGCCAGGGCGAGACCCGGAGCGAACACCGGGGCGAACACCGGGGCGGAACCCCCGACCAGTACCTGAACACACCCCGGAAGTGCCCGGCGGAGGCCCCGGACAACCCCGCCATCCGGCCAAGCCTGCGCCGGCCCGGTTTCACGCCCCCGGTTCGCCGAGCCCCCGGACGGTCCGCACCAGCTCGCCGGTGAACTCCATCCCGCTCGCCGTCAGTTCACCGCAGGACAGGAGCGTCTCCCCGGCGGTCAGGGTGTGCCTCCGCCACCGTACGAACTCGCCGTGCGCACGGGCCGCACCACCGCCCCCGGCGGCTGCCTCCGCCCGCCAGAAGTCCGTCACGCCCAGGTGCGCGTACGCCCCCTGGAGCAGCGCCCCGGCCGGGCGCGGGTCGGGCCGCCAGGGCGCGTGGTAGACGGCCGGCCCGTTGGGGCGGTGCAGCGGCACCAGGTCCAGCAGCGCGCCGAGTTGGACGTGCAGGAACTCGTGCACCAGGGCCAGTGCCAGCAGCACCGGATCGTCCGGCAGCGAGGCCGCCACCGCGCCGTACGCCCGCCGGGCGGCGGCGCTGACCGCCTCCCCGCCGGGGGCGGGCCGCAGCGGCACGACGGTGGTCACACAGGCCGCGACGGCCTCGGCGTGGCGGCGGTGACGGCGCACCAGGACGTCCCAGGCCTCGGCCAACCGGCGCTCCCAGAGCGCGAGTTCGGCCACCGGAAGCGGACCGGCCGGCGGGCGCCCGTAGTCCACCCGGCGCGGACCGGCGTGGTCGATCGTCGGCGCCCAGCGCAGCCCGTCGCACTCCAGCGCGAGGACCGGGCCGGGGCCCGGACGGAGGAACCCGCCCAACTCGCCGAGCGGAACGTCCGTTCCCGCCGCCGCGCCGCGCAGGCAGTCGGCCGCCCAGGCGTCCAACTCGGGCCGCAGCAGCACCTCTTCCCAGCGCGCCCGGTCGTCCCGCCGCAGCGCCCGCACCCGGGCGTACGCCTCCCGGTAGCCGTCGTGCTCCGGCGCCGTCCGGCGCAGCGCCAGCAGCAGCAGCGCCCGCTTGCTCAGCTGCCCGGCGCGCAGCAGCCGGACGGCCAGGGCTCCCCGTCCAGGTCGACGGTGATGTGGCCGAGGTGGCCGGCGTTGCCGCTGGGGCCGGGGCGCACCGCGCCGTCGAGCACCAGA
>NZ_JBEXJK010000527.1:0-4984 GCF_040609095.1 Kitasatospora sp. NPDC004799 | reverse complement strand
ATTCCGAACCCGGAAGCTAAGCCTTACAGCGCCGATGGTACTGCAGGGGGGACCCTGTGGGAGAGTAGGACGCCGCCGAACAATTCTTCAGAAGAGCCCCTGATCCATTCGGATCAGGGGCTCTTCGCATTTCCGGTGACGTATCGTCGGGGCATGGACGATCAGACAGCGGTCACTGCGAACGATGTGCTCCGGCCCGAGCAGCGCGACGGCGCCCTGCGAGTTCTGGCGGAGGCCCAGGCGGTGGACGGCCGGGCCGCCGTGTCCGAGCAGGGCCGGCTCCGGCTGCGGAACGCGGAGACCCCGCGCCCGGGCGTCATCCACCTCGTCGAAGCCGAGCCCGAGCCCGGGACCGAGCCCGGGACCGAGCCCGGGACCGGAGCCGTCCTCGGCTACGGCCAGCTCGAAGTGCCGGAGAACCCGACCGCGAACCCCGCCGCCGAGCTGGTGGTCGATCCGGCGGCCCGCGGCCGCGGCCTGGCCCGTCCGCTGGTGGACGCGGTGCTGGCGCAGGCCCACGAGCAGGGGCGCGACGCGGTGGACTTCTGGGTGCACGGCGGCCACCCGGCGGCCCGGCACCTGGCCGAGGCGTACGGCGCCGAACTCGTCCGCGAGCTGCGGCAGATGCGCCGCACCGGTCGGCAGACCGAGGAGGTGGCCGTCCCCGCGGGCATCGAGCTCCGCACCTTCCGCCCGGGCGAGGACGACGCCGAGTGGCTGCGGCTGAACGCCCTGGCCTTCGCCCACCACCCGGAGCAGGGCGCCTGGACCGAGCAGGACCTGGCCGAGCGGATCGCCGAGCCCTGGTTCGACCCGGCCGGCTTCTTCCTCGCCACCCGGGACGGCAAGGTGGTCGGCTTCCACTGGACCAAGGTGCACCCGGCCACCGCGACCGAGCCCGAGCTCGGCGAGGTGTACGTAGTCGGGGTGGACCCGGCCGAGCAGGGTAGCGGCCTCGGTCGCGCGCTGACCGCGGCGGGCCTGCGCCACCTGACCGGCACCGGCCCCGGCGAGCGCGGACTGGACACCGTCCTCCTCTACGTCGACGCCGACAACCCTGCCGCCGTGCGGGTCTACGAGCGCCTCGGATTCGCGATCCACGAGGTGGACCTCATGTACCGGGCCCCGTACCGCGCCGACCGGCAGGCCTAGCCGCCGCACGCCCCTCCGGCGGCTCCGGGCGAAGGTGAATCGGAGCCGCCGGACGGGGGACGGGACGGTGCTGCCCCTTGCCCCGACCGACTCAGCTTTCCTCCTGGCCATGCGGTGTTTACCGTGGATTCAATTGCTGCCGCGAAGATCACAGGATGAAGTCCGTAGTGTCTCGCTCGTGCAGAGTCGACCGCCACGCACCGGCCGGTCCTGTACGGACCGCGCCCGGAGGATGGGCGCTGTCCCCGGGGTCGGCCCGGGGCGAGGGCGACGGCCCGCAGAGCCCATCGCGTCCGGACGCCGTCCTGCTGCTGGAGGAGCTGGAGCCCATGAGCATCCCCCGCCCCGTCTCTGCCCCGCTGTCGCCGACGGCCCGGATGTCCAGCGCGCTGGGCGTCCCGCCGGAGCTGCCGGCCACGGACGACGAGGAGTTCGAAGCACTGCCGCAGGGCCGCTTCCTGGACCGCGAGCGCAGTTGGCTCGCGTTCAACGAGCGGGTCCTGGAGCTGGCCGAGGACCCGGGCATCCCGTTGCTGGAGCGGGCGAAGTTCCTGGCGATCTTCGCGAGCAACCTGGACGAGTTCTTCATGGTCCGGGTGGCCGGCCTGAAGCGCCGGATCGCCACCGGCGTCGCCCAGCGCAGCGCGTCCGGCCTCCAGCCGCGCGAGGTGCTGGACCTGATCTGGACCCGCTCGCGCGAGCTGATGGCCCGCCACGCCGCCGCCTTCCAGCAGGAGGTGCTGCCGGACCTCGCCGCCGAGGGCATCGAGGTGGTCCGCTGGTCGGAGCTGGCCGAGAAGGAGCAGGCCCGGCTGCACACGCTGTTCCGGCAGAAGATCTTCCCCGTCCTGACCCCGCTGGCCGTCGACCCGGCGCACCCCTTCCCGTACATATCGGGGCTCTCGCTCAACCTGGCCGTCGTGGTGCGCAACCCGGTCTCCGGCCACAAGCACTTCGCGCGCGTCAAGGTGCCGCAGTCGCTGGCCCGCTTCCTGGAGGCCTCGCCCCAGCGGTACGTCCCGCTGGAGGACGTCATGGGCGCCCACCTGGAGGAGCTCTTCCCGGGGATGGAGGTGCTGGCCCACCACGCCTTCCGCGTCACCCGCAACGAGGACCTGGAGGTGGAGGAGGACGATACCGAGAACATCCTCAAGGCCCTGGAGAAGGAGCTGATGCGGCGGCGCTTCGGCCCGCCGGTGCGGCTGGAGGTCGAGGAGTCGATCGACCCGTACATCCTGGACCTGCTGGTGCGGGAGCTGAACATCACCGAGGCGGAGGTCTTCCCGCTGCCCGGGCCGCTGGACCTGACCGGGCTGTTCGGGATCGCCGAGCTGGACCGCCCGGAGCTCAAGTACCCGAAGTTCGTGGCCGGTACGGCCCGCGGGCTGACCGACGTCGAGTCGGCCTCCCAGCCGGACATCTTCGCCGCGATGCGCGAGCGCGACGTCCTGCTGCACCACCCGTACGACAGCTTCTCCACCTCGGTGCAGGCCTTCCTGGAGCAGGCCGCCGCCGACCCGGACGTGCTGGCGATCAAGCAGACCCTGTACCGCACCTCCGGCGACTCGCCGATCGTCGACGCGCTGATCGACGCGGCCGAGTCCGGCAAGCAGGTGCTGGTGCTGGTCGAGATCAAGGCGCGCTTCGACGAGCAGGCCAACATCAAGTGGGCCCGCAAGCTGGAGGAGGCCGGCTGCCACGTGGTGTACGGCCTGGTCGGGCTGAAGACCCACTGCAAGCTCTCGCTGGTGGTCCGCCAGGAGGGCGACACCCTGCGCCGCTACTCGCACGTCGGCACCGGCAACTACCACCCGAAGACGGCCCGGCTGTACGAGGACCTCGGTCTGCTGACCTCCGACCCGCAGGTCGGCGCGGACCTCTCGGACCTGTTCAACCGGCTCTCCGGCTACTCGCGCCGCGAGTCCTACCGCCGCCTGCTGACCGCGCCGCGCGGCCTGCGCGACGGGCTGGTCTCGCGGATCCACAACGAGATCGCCCACCACCGGGCGGGCCGTCCGGCCTACGTGAAGCTCAAGGTCAACTCGATCGTCGACGAGGCCGTGATCGACGCGCTGTACCGGGCCTCCCAGGCCGGGGTGCCGGTGGACGTCTGGGTGCGCGGGATCTGCGCGATCCGCCCGGGCGTGCCGGGACTGAGCGAGAACATCCGGGTCCGCAGCATCCTGGGCCGCTTCCTGGAGCACTCCCGGATCTTCGTGTTCGGCAACAGCGGCGATCCGGAGGTCTGGATCGGCAGCGCCGACATGATGCACCGCAACCTGGACCGCCGGATCGAGGCGCTGCTGCGGATCACCGATCCGGCGCACCGCGCCGAGCTGTCCGGGCTGATCGACCTCGGGGTGTCGGACGAGACCGAGTCCTGGCACCTGGGGCCGGACGGCGCGTGGACCCGCCGTTCGCAGGACGCCGAGGGCCGGCCGCTGCGACACGTCCAGGACCTGTTGATCGACTCGCGCCAGCGCCGCCGGGCCGCCGCCTCGCGCTGACGCGCCCACTGATGCGAGCCGCCGGAGCAGTCGGGCCCTTCGAGGCCCGAGGGGGACCTGTTCCGGCGGCCGGGCCACCAGCTCCGGGGGACCGCCCCGGGGGAACGGGGATCTACCACGCCATGACCGAAGCGCCGATGACGGCCCAGGCGGCCTCCACAGCGACCGCCGGGGACATCCTTTCCCGCCACCTCACCGCCCAGGCCGGCGCCTTCCTGCGCGCGCTGCCGCTGGCGGTGGGCGAGGTCGGTGCCAGACCCGGGACGGCCTCGACCGTCCCGTCGGCCGGCACCTCGGACCTGCTGCGGGCCGTCCGGCGGATCGGCGGGCTGCTGCACACCTTCGGCTCGGTCTTCGAGCAGACCTGGGCGCGGGAGTCGCGCACGGAGCTGCGCTGGCTGCTCAACCTGCTGGCGCTGGAGCCCGGCTACGTCCGCCGCTCGGCCCGGCTCCTGGGCGCGCTGGACTCGCTGAGCGGCACCGCCCCGGACGGGACGGGCATGCTGGCCGGCCACGCGGGCGCCCCCAAGGCGCGGGCGCTGCTGGACCGGCAGCTGACCCTGGCCCGGACCAGGGCGCACTCCACGGTGCTCCAGGAGCTCCGCTCCGCCCGGCTGCACGCGCTGGCGGACCGGATGACCCTGCTGGTCGGCGAGGCGCCGCTGGTGGAGTTGGCGGGCGGCCGGGCCCCGGCGGTGCTGCTGCCGCAGGCCGCCGCCGCCTTCGCCGCGCTGTCCGCGGGCGCCCAGCAGCTGCCGCTGCAGCGGGCCGCGACGCCGTACGGCGGGGACGGGCTGCGCCGGCTGGGCACGGTGCCGCCGTCTCGCGGGGCGACGGACGCGGACACCGCGCTGGCGGCCGACGACGCGCCCTGGGCCCGGCTGCGGATCCTGGTGAAGCGGGCCCGGTACGCGCTGGAGGTGTGCGGCCGCCCGTCCTCCGAGCTGGACGAGCTGGACCTGGTGCTGGCCCGGCAGCAGGAGGCGGCGGACGCCGCCGTCACCGCCGCCACCGCGGCGCGCACCCCGCGGATCACCCCGGCGACCGCGTACGTGCTGGGCGTGGTCCACGCCGACCAGCGGCTGGACGTGGAGTCGGCGCGGTACGCCGTCGGCCTCCGCTGGCCCGACCTGCCGCCCGGCCCGGACGGCTGGCTGGAGCTCGTCCCGGCCGACGCCTGGCGGCACCCCGCCGCGCCCCGGACGGCCTGAGGTGGCCGAGCGCCCGAACCCCGTCCGGGCGGCGGCGGGGGAGGTCCGCGAGGTGCGGCCGACCGGTGAGGACTCCGGGGACGTGGTGCTGCGCTCGCTGCTGCCGTACCGGCT
>NZ_JBEXJK010000526.1:0-5032 GCF_040609095.1 Kitasatospora sp. NPDC004799 | reverse complement strand
GATGCGTGACGGGAGGTCGGGTCAGCCCGCGGCGGCGAGCACGTCGCGGTAGGCCCTGACCCAGTCGGCCAGAGTGCCGCTCTCCGAGCCGACCAGGAGGTGGCGCCGCACCATGCCGCCGAACATCGCGCCGAGCGCGGTCGGCCGCAGGTCCTCGGCCGGGTCCACGCCGAGCCGCCCGGCCGCGATGGTGACGGTGTGTTCGATGAAGGCGTCGATGACGACCAGGGCGTAGTTGTGCACCGACTGCACGTCGAGCAGGTCCCGGCGCAGCCGGCGGCGCCGGGCGGTGTGCTCGACGGGCTCCTCCAGCCGGCCTCCGGTGACGGTCACCGCGTGCTCGAGCGCGGCCCAGAGCGGGAGTTCGGCGGGGGCGGCGGCGAAGGCGTCGAGCACCACGTGGCCGAAGTCCCAGCCGAACAGCAGGGCCTCCTTGGCCGGGTAGTAGCGGAAGAAGGTGCGGTGGGCGACGTCGGCGCGGCGGCAGATCCGGTCCACGGTGGT
This sequence comes from Kitasatospora sp. NPDC004799, assembly GCF_040609095.1. Taxonomy (NCBI): domain Bacteria; kingdom Bacillati; phylum Actinomycetota; class Actinomycetes; order Kitasatosporales; family Streptomycetaceae; genus Kitasatospora; species Kitasatospora sp. NPDC004799. The sequence goes on along the minus strand of NZ_JBEXJK010000526.1, from coordinate 4,528 downwards.
GCGCTCGTACCCCTGCTCCTCGAAGAGGTCGAGCGCCGCGCTGCGGATGCTGTCGCGGGTGCGCGCCTTCTTGCGGTCGCGCATGCCCGGCTCCGCCACGGTGTCCGTCCCCTGCATCGTTCTTCCGTTTCCGCTCGGTGAGTTGGGGGCCGCCGAGGGGCGGCCCGTCAGTACCGAACCACGTCCGGCCGTGCCCGCTCAAGGCGAGCGCCGACTCTTCCGGGGCTCGTCATCCGAAGTTTGCACAACTGCCTTTTGGCAGTACTGCCACTTCCGGAATGGTGTGGGCCGTCGGCGGCCTACCTCCCCCTGGCCGCCCCGCACCCCCCGAACCGAGGAACCATGAAGCGGCACTACCTCCTGGCATCGGCGGCCCTCGCGACCGCGCTCACCCTCACCGCCTGCTCCGCCTCCGACGACGCCCTGTCCGGCAGCGGCGGCGCCACCGGGCGCACCGGCGCGGCGGGCGACGGGCCGGCCGTGGACGGCGGCACGCTCAGGATCGGCCTGGACCGGCCGTTCGCCAGACTCGACCCGGCCGACGGGACGCTGACCCAGATGCCGATGACGGTCCTCGCCAACGCGCTCTACGACCCGCTGATGGTCAACGGCGACAACGGCACCGTCCAGCCCTACCTCGCCAGGTCCTTCACCTCCGACGCGTCCGCCACGGTCTGGACCCTCGAGCTGCGCGAGGGCGTGACGTTCAGCGACGGCAAGCCGCTGGACGCCCGGGCCGTGGCCGACCACGTCACCCGGCTCGCCGCGCCGGAGAGCAGGTGCGCCTGCGCCCTCGACGCGGCCGCCATCGCCGGCACCGCGGTCACCGGGCCGACCACCGTCGCCTTCACCCTCAAGGCGCCCGACGCCGCCTTCCCGAACCTGTTCACCCGCGCCCTCGGCTACGTCTCCGAGGCGCCGGCCGGCGACTCCCCCGCTGTCGGCTCCGGCCCGTACACCGTGGAGAGCGTGCAGCCCGGAGTCTCCGTCACCCTCACCCGCAACCCCGCGTACTGGGGCGCCAAGGGCCACGCCGACAAGCTCGTCTACCGGGTGCTGCCGGACGCCGACAGCCGCTACCAGTCGCTGCGCTCCGGCGACACCGACCTGATCTGGACCGAGACGCCCAGCCAGCTCAAGCAGGCCGGCGCCGACGGGCTGCGCCCCGCGACCGGGCCCGGCTCCACCGGCACGGTCGTCTTCAACACCAAGGCCGCGCCCTTCGACGACGTCCGGGTCCGCCGGGCGGTGCAGTACGCGATCGACCGCGAGGCGCTGGAGAAGGTCGTCTTCCTGGGCCAGGGCGCCGTCGCGGACGGCCCGATCGGCTCCCGCTCGCCGTACCGCACCGCACCCGCGTACCCGGCCCGCGACCTGGCCAAGGCACGTGCCCTGCTCGCCGAGGCCGGCCACCCCGACCTCGCCTTCGAGTACCTCGTCGACAACCGCCCCGAGGCCCAGCAGCGCGCCACCGTGCTCCAGCAGATGCTCGGCGAGGCCGGGATCCGGATGACCGTCAAGCCGCTCGACACCGCGGGCCTCGGCACCGCGATGCTCCAGCGCAAGTTCCAGGTGACGGACTTCGTCACCAGCATGTTCGGCGACACCGACACCGCGCTGGCCGCCCTGTACCTGCCGAACTCGCCCTACAACTTCTCCGGTTGGGCCGACCCGGAGGCCGAGCGGGCGATCACCGAGGGCCGCGCGTCCACCGACCCGGCCACCCGGTCCGCCGCCTACAACCGGGCCGCCCAGCGGGTCGTCGGCGAGGCCCCGACGGCCTTCCTCACCGAGAACACCGTCGGCTTCCTCTCCACCGCCAAGGTCGGCGGACTGCCCGACCTGTCCAGGCGCACCGTCCTCAGCGTCTCCCCCGCCACCCTGTGGGTGAAGCGGTGACCCCCGGCGTCCGGACCGCGCTGCGGTACGGCGGCCGGATCGGCCGCGCGGTGGCCGTCCTGCTGCTGGTGGCCGTCGCCGCGCTCGCCCTGCCCCACCTGATGCCCGGCTCGCCCGCCGTCGCCGCCCTCGGCCCCGCCGCCACCCCGGAGCAGATCTCCGCCTACGAGGCCGGGCTCGGCCTGGACCGCAACGTGCTCGCCGCCACCTGGCAGTGGATCGGCGACGCCCTGCACGGCGACCTCGGCCACTCGCTGTCCACCGGCGCGGCCGTCACCGGTGAACTCGCCGACCGCGTCCCGGTCACCCTCGAACTCTTCCTCGCCGCCCAGCTGGTGGCGCTCTGCCTGGCCGTGCCCGTCGCCCTGCTCTCCGCCTGGCGGCCCGGCGGCACCTTCGACCGGATCGCCACCACCGCCACCTTCGGCTGGCTCGCCGTCCCCGGCTTCGCCCTCGGCCTGCTGCTCATCTGGATCGCCGCCGTCCAGCTGCGCGTCCTGCCCGCCACCGGCTGGACCCCGTTCACCGAGGACCCGGCCGAGAACCTGCGCCACCTGGTGCTGCCCGCGCTCACGCTCGGCCTCACCGAGGCCGCCGTGTTCACCCGCACCCTGCGCGGGCAGCTGCTCGACACCCTCGACCAGCCGTACGTCGCCGCCGCCCGCAGCCGCGGCATGGGCACCGCCCGGCTGCTGCTGCGCCGGGCCCTGCGGCCGTCCAGCCTGCCGCTGGTGACGCTGGTCGGGATCGGCATCGGGACCTCGCTGGGCGGTTCGGTGCTGGTCGAGTCGCTGTTCGCGGTGCCCGGCGTCGGCAGCCTCGCCGCCGGGGCCATCGCCGGCCGGGACTTCCCGGTCGTCCAGGCCGTGGTGGTGGTCAGCGCCGTCGGGGTGGTCGCGGCCACCTTCGCGGTGGACCTGCTGTACCGCACGATCGACCCGAGGATCGCCCATGAGCACCGCTGAGACCGTCCGTTCCGCCGAGAGTCCCGTCGTGGCCGCCGGGACCACCGCCTCCTCCGACGGTCGCGCCGACCGCGCCGACCGCGCCACCCGCGTCGCTCGTCGGCGGCCCCCGGTCGGCCCGGTCGCCGCCTCGGCCTGGCTGGCCGTGGTCGCGCTCGCCGCCCTGCTGCTGCCCCTGCTGCCCGGCTTCGACCCGCTGCACGGCGACTTCGCCCACCCCGCCGCCGCCCCCGGCCCCGGCCACTGGCTGGGCACCGACGGCTCCGGACGGGACATCCTGCAGCGCACGGTGGCCGGTGCCCGCGCCTCCTTCGCCGTCGCCGCCCTGACCGTCCTGGTCGGCCTGCTCGGCGGCGGCGTGCTCGGCCTCGCCGCCGGCTGGTTCCGCGGCCCGGTCGACAGGGCGATCGGCTTCGCGACCGACCTGCTGATGTCCGTGCCCAGCCTGATCCTGGTGATGATCGTGGTCTCGATACGCGGCCCGGGCCTCACCGTGATCGGCACGCTGATCGGGCTGTTCACCGTCCCGCACTTCACCCGGGTGGTGCGCGCCGTGGTGCTCTCGCTCACCGAGCGCGGCTTCGTCCAGGCCGCCCGCATGATCGGCACCGCCCCGCTGCGCATCCTGCGCCGGGAGATCGTCCCGCACGTCGCGCCGGTCGCGCTGACCTTCGCCTTCACCGCCACCACCGTCGCCATCGTCGCCGAGGGCTCGCTCAGCTTCCTCGGCTTCGGGCTGCGCCCGCCGGAGCCCTCCTGGGGCGGCATCATCGCCGAGGGGCGCACCACGCTCGGCAGTGCGCCGTGGATCTCGCTGGCGCCCGCGGCGGTGCTCTGCCTGACCGTCCTCGCCCTCAACTACCTCGGGGAGCACCTGCGTTCGGGGGGTTCTGCCGCCGCGAAGGTCTCTCGTACGAAGGCCGCTGCCACGAAGGGAGCGCGCGGATGACCTCCGCCCCCGTCCTCGACGTCCGCTCGCTGGACACCGTCCTGCACACCCCCGACGGCCGGACCCTGCACGTGCTGCACGGCGTCGACCTCACCATCGCGGCCGGCGAGTGCCTCGGCGTGGTCGGCGAGTCCGGCTCCGGCAAGTCCGTGCTCGCCCGCACCGTCCTCGGCGTCGAGTCGCGCACCACCAGGGCCGTCGCCACCGGCGAGATCCGGCTGAACGGCGAGGACCTGCTCGCCGCCACCCCCGCCCGCCGCGCCGCGCTGCTCGGCACCGGCATCGCCATGGTCCACCAGGACCCGATGACCTCGCTCAACCCGGTGGTCCGGATCGCCGACCAGGTCACCGAGTCGATCACCAACCGGCGCCGCCTCTCCCGGCGCGAACGGCTGCGCACCGCCGCTGAGTTGCTCGCCGCCGTCGACGTCCCCGACCCGGCCCGGCGGGCCCGCGCCCACCCGCACGAGCTCTCCGGCGGCCTGCGCCAGCGCGTCGGCATCGCCGCCGCGCTGGCGGGCGAACCCGCCCTGCTGCTCGCCGACGAACCCACCACCGCCCTCGACGTCACCGTCCAGCGCACCGTCCTCGACCTGCTCGACCAGCACCGGGTCAGCCGCGGCCTGGCGACCCTGCTGATCACCCACGACATCGGCCTGCTGTACGGGCGGGCCCGCCGGATCGCCGTCATGTACGGCGGCCGGATCGTCGAGAC
>NZ_JBEXJK010000525.1:0-5042 GCF_040609095.1 Kitasatospora sp. NPDC004799 | reverse complement strand
GGTTCGGACGGGCCGGGCCCGGGGGAGTGGAGCTGCGGGGCTGTGGGGCCGGCCGGGGTCAGCGGGCGGGCGAGGCGGCGTCCACGGCCTCGACCGCCTTGACCAGCGAGACCAGCTCGGGGTTGCGGGCGGCCTCGTCGAGCGCCTCGCGCAGCGCGGCGTCGTTGGTCGGCCGGGCCTGCTCCAGGAGCTTCAGGCCGTCCTCGCTCACGTTGGTGTAGATGCCGCGGCGGTCGGTCGGACACAGGTAGCGCGACAGCAGTCCGCGGTCCTCCAGCCGGGTGACCAGGCGGGTGGTGGCGCTCTGGCTGAGCACGACCGCGTCGGCGACCTGCTTCATCTGCAGGTGTCCGCCCACGTCGTCGTGCTGGCGGCTGAGCACGTCGAGCAGGGAGTACTCCCGCACGCTCAGGTCGTGCTTGGCCTGCAGGGCGCGCTCGATGTGGGACTCGATCCTGCCGTGCAGGAGGGACAGGGCGCCCCAACCGTTGGCGAGGGCGGTGAGCGCGGGGTCCGTGGCGGTCATGGGGCCTGGCCTCCTTCCAGATGTGGTCGGCTCCAGGATAAACCATGAACAGAAATATCGGCTAGGGCCTGTATAGCGCTCATGCAACTAATTGGGCCGCGCGGACCCGGGGGTGCGCGGGCGCGCGAGGTGCGGGCCGGTGCCCAGTACCCGCAAGGGTTTGGCGCAAATGGTTCAGACCATTGACGGGAGGGGAAAGCAGATCCTACGGTGTCGGGCAACCGGTCTGGCGCGGGCATGCCATGTCTCGGGCAGGCCGCCGTACGCACCCCCACGCGTACGCGCACGCCCCGCGCCGGGCGCACACTCCATCCACCCCCACGGAGGAGCACCATGCGCAAGCGCCACCTGATCGCCGCCGCCGCGGCCGCGATCGTCCTGCCGATCGCGGCGGCCCTGCCGGCCGAGTCGCACGGCTTCATCAACCTGCCGCCGAGCCGTTCCGCGCTCTGCGGCGCCGACGCCGTCCCGTGGGACTGCGGCGACATCCAGTGGGAGCCGCAGAGCGTCGAGGGCCCCAAGGGCTTCCCGAGCCGCGGCCCGGCGGACGGCACCATCTGCGCCGGCGGCGACGGCCGCTGGGCCCCGCTGGACAACCCCCGGGGCGGCGCCTGGCCGACCACCAAGGTGACGGCGGGCCAGCAGCTCACCTTCACCTGGGAGATCGAGGCCCGGCACGCCACCACGAACTTCAAGTACTACCTGACCAAGCCCGGCTACAGCGCGAGCCAGCCGATCACCCGGGCCGCCCTGGACCTGACCCCGTTCCTGACCGTCCCCTACAACGGCCGCCAGCCCGCCGCCACCACCACCCACACCGCGACCCTGCCCACCGGCCGCACCGGCCACCACGTGGTCGTCGCGGTCTGGGAGATCGCCGACACCGCCAACGCCTTCTACTCCTGCACCGACGTCCAGTTCTGACGGTCCCGGCCGTCGCGCCCGCCGGCACCCCGGTGCCGGCGGGCCGCCGCCCGTCCCGCAGACCCCCTTCCCGGGGCCGTGACCGCGCGCCGCGAAAGCCGCATCTGGGTACATTGACGACATTTGGCAGCAGTGCCCAGTGCCAGGCCCCGCGCGTCACGACAGAAGGCCGACCGCGCCTTCGGAAAGGGTCTCCATGCGCCCCGACCTCAGCCCCGCCGTCCTCGCCGAACTGCGCCGACCGCGGCCCTACCCGGCGGTGTCGATCCTGATGCCCACCCACCGCCGGGAACCGGACAACGCCCAGGACCCGGTCCGGCTGCGCAACCTGGTCGCCGAGGCGAAGGAGCGCGTCCAGGCCGACCCGAAGGTCTCCCGCGCCGCCCGGATCGCCGTGCTGGAGCAGCTCGACCGGGCCCTCGCGGAGGTCGACCTGGTGCACGCCGAGGACGGCCTGGCGCTCTTCGCCGCGCCCGGCGAGCACCAGGTCTGGTCACTCGGGCGCACCGCCCCCGCCCGGGTGGTCCTCTCCGACACCTACCTCACCCGCAACCTGGTCGCCGCGCAGGCCGCCGAGCGCCCGTTCTGGGTGCTCGCCGTCGCCGCCGACAAGGTGGTGCTGTGGGGCGGCATCGAGGACCGGGTCGTCGAGGACCGGGCGCACGGCTTCCCGCTGGTGCGCGTCTTCGACAACCCCGACCCCGAGCGCCAGGAGCAGATCGGCGACACCCCCAGCACCTTCCGCGACGAGGCGACCAAGACCTTCCTGCGCCAGGCCGACACCGAGGTCGGCAAGCTGCTGGCCGCCGCCCCCCGCCCGCTGTACGTGGTCGGCGAGGCCGCCGCGCTCGCCCTGCTGGACGCCGTCGGCCCGATCGCCAAGGAGGCCGCCGCGCAGATCCCGCACGGCGGCCTGGCCCAGGCCGACGCCGAGACCGTCCGCAAGGTGGTCGAGCCGGCCGTGCGCGCCCGCGCCGAGCAGGAGGTCGCCGAGCACCTCGCCCAGCTCGACAAGGCCCGCGGCGCCCAGCAGTTCGCGGCCGGCCTGGACGAGGTCTGGCAGGCCGTCGGCCAGGGCCGCACCGCCCGCCTGGTGGTCGAGGAGAACTTCCGCGCCACCGTGCGCGACGACGGCGAGCACCTGGTGCCCGCCGAGGCCGGCCGGGACGGGGCCCGCGAGGACATCGTCGACGAGGTGGTCGAGCGCACCCTGGACACCGGCGGCGCGGTCGGCTTCGTCCCCGACGGCACCCTCGCCGAGAGCGGCCGGATCGCCGCCGTCCTGCGCTACTGACCCGCCCTCAGCCCGGCGCCGCCCGGCCCCGGTTCCGGCCCGGCCCCGACTCCCGGGGCCGGGCCGTCGCGCAGGGCGACCGCCCGGGCCGTCCGCCGCCTCTACCCGTACGGCAACGAACCGGCCAGTCGGCGCACGGAATCCGCCAGTTTCGCGAACCGCACGCGCAATGGTCACGCACGGTTCCCGGTGTCGTGGGGCCCGGTTCGGCCGTCCTCCCTAGCCTGCCGCCATGACACAGAGTCACCGCCCCCGCGCGGGCCGCCGCACCGGCCTGCTCGCCGCCGCCGTCGCCGCCTCGCTCGGCCTCACCGCCGTCGCCCTGACCGCCCCCAGCGCCGTCTCCGCCGAACCCGCCGCCGCCGCGGCCGGCGCCGCCCCGGCCGGCGGCGAGGTCGTCCTCGACGAGCACTTCTCCGCCCCCGCCCTGCCGGCCGGCTTCGCCGCCGTCGAGGGCGACTGGAAGGTCGAGGGCGGCCGCCTGGTCGGCACCTCCGCCAACTCCGGCCAGCAGAGCCGGATCACCTTCGGCCGCCACCTGGACGACTTCCGCATCGAGGCCACCGCCCGCTTCGAGACCGTCCAGGACGGCGCCCGCTGGACCGCCCTGGGCCTGGACGTCCCCGCCTCCGGCGCCACCCCCTGGTCGATCGCCACGATGCGCACCGGCACCACCGCCGCCAACGGCCTCGAATTCGCCCAGCGCACCCCCGCCAACGCCTGGAACGTCACCGACACCGCCGCCGCCCCCACCGCCGCCGGCACCGGCCGCGACGTGCGCATCGCCGTCGAGGTCCACGGCACCACCGCCCGCTGGATCCTCGACGGCAAGGAGGCCCTGCGCACCACCCGGGTCGCCCGCACCGCCGACGGCGGCCAGGCCCTCGTCGTCAACGGCGCCAAGGTCTCCTTCGACGACCTCAAGGTCACCGCCCTCGCCCCCGCTGGCCGGCTGCGCCCGGCCGGCGCGCCGCTGACCGTCTTCGCCCACCGCGGCGCCTCCTCCGCGGCCCCCGAGAACACCCTGGTCTCCGACGAGGTCGCCCGCCGCGCCGGCACCGAGTGGATCGAGAACGACGTCCAGCCCAGCAAGGACGGCGTCCCCTACGTCCTGCACGACGACACCGTCGACCGCACCACCGACGGCAAGGGCCGCATCCGCGACCTGACCGCCGCCCAGCTCGACACCCTGGACGCCGGCTCCTGGTTCGGCCCCGCCTACGCCGGTGCCCGCATCCCCACCCTGGCCGCCCAGCTGGAGGACCTGCGCACCCGCGGCGGCAGCCTGCTGCTGGAGATCAAGGGCCCGCACAGCCGCGACGAGGTCGCCCGGATCGTCCAGGAGGTGCGCGACCACCGGATGACCGGCCGGGTCTTCGTCCAGAGCTTCGAGGTCGACGCCCTCAAGCACACCCGCGAACTGGCCCCCGAACTGCCGCTCGGCCTGCTGCGCGGCACCCTCGACGCCGACCCGGTGGCCGTCGCCCGCGACCTCGGCCTCGCCGCCTACAACCCCTCCGACGGCGCCCTCGCCGCGCGCCCGGCCGTGGTCAGGGACCTGCACGCCGCCGGCGTCGCGGTCAACGTCTGGACGGTCGACACGGCCGCCCGCTGGAAGGCCCTGGAGGCCGCCGGCGTCGACGGCGTCATCACCAACCGCCCGGCGGAGCTGGCCGGTTGGAACAGCGCCTGGCTCCAGGGCGGCACCCCCGTCCAGCCCGCCGCGCCCACCGTGGCGATCACCTCCCCGGCCGCCGGCGCCGCCCTGGACCGCGCCCAGCAGCCGGTGACCGCCGTCCAGTCCACCGGCGCCGACACCGTCCGCCTCACCCTGGACGGCAGGGAGCTGGCGCCCGGCACCGCCCTGGACACCACCGCCCTCGCCCTCGGCCGGCACACCCTGCGCGCCGAGGCCACCGGCCCCGGCGGCCGCGCCGAGACCACCGCCGAGTTCACCCTCGCCGCCACCCCCACCGGCCTGGCCGCCCTGGTGCTCACCTCCGGCGCCGACCGCAACGCCGTCGCCACCCTGACCGTGATGCTCGGCCAGGGCCAGTACCAGCCGCTCGCCCACTGGGCCGAGAACCAGGCCGGGCGCAGCGTCCCGGCGGACCGGGCCGCCCTGATCGCCGCCGACGCCCGCACCCTGGACACCGCCGCCGCCCACGGCTGACACCTCCGCCGGGCCTTTCGGCAGGCCCGCGGCCCCGTACCGTCCGGCGGCGGTGGGGGGGCGCGGCGGGTGCCGCGGGGGGCCCCCCAGCACGCGGGCGCGCCCCCCCCCCGGGCGGGGGGCGC
>NZ_JBEXJK010000524.1:0-5059 GCF_040609095.1 Kitasatospora sp. NPDC004799 | reverse complement strand
TGGATGATTTACCTGACACTCTGACCGTTCTGATCGCCCTGATCACCCGGAGCCCCCGCTCCGGCCCCCCGGCCCCGGAGGCCCGCGATGCTCCCACCCTGCGCCCGGTCGACCTGGACACCCTCCCCGACCTCACCGCCGAATCCGGCCGCGGCCTCTTCCTCATCCACGCCCTCACCGACCACGTCCAGCTCCGCAACCACCCCCTGCGCGGCGCGATCGTCAGCTTCGACAAGATCCTCAAGTGGCAGGACGGCGCGCTGCTGCAGGCGGCGTCCTGAGGGCCGGGGCCGGGGCCGGGAACGCCGAGGGGCGCGGGCGCACGGCCCGCGCCCCTCGGGGCCGACTGGGGTGGGGTCAGCTCAGGTTGGCCGACTTGCGGCGGCGCAGGGCGACGAGGGTGCCGGCGCCGAGGGCCAGGACTGCCGCACCACCGAGGGCGATCGGCAGGGTGCTGGAGCTGGAGCCGGTCTCGGCCAGGTGCCGGCCCGCCGAGGGCGAGGCGGCCGGGGAGACGGAGGCCGCGGGGGCGGCGGTGGTCGCGGCACCGGTCTCGGCGACGTGGAACTCGCCCAGGTAGTCGTCGAGGAACTGGGTGCAGGCCTGCGGCCTGTTGTTGGCCGGGGCCGGGATCTTGTCGTTGTCGAAGGCGTCCGAGCCGGCTTCGTAGTTCGCGCCGTACCGACCGACCGGGGCCTTGGTGGTGGCGGCGATCCGGACCTTGTAGGTGATCTTCTCGCCCTTGGCCAGCTTGAAGGCCGGAGCCTGGAGGGCCCGGTCGTCGAGCTTGGCGGGCTTCCAACCGGACCCGGTGTCCAGCTGGACGTCGAAGAACTCGGTGCTCCACTGGACCGGACGCTCCCCGCCCTCGTCGGTCACGTAGAGCGAGTTGTGGACGACCGGAAGGTCGACGCCGCTCTTGTTCTCCCAGGTCATGGTCATCTCGGCGGCCTGGCCGCCCTTGACCAGGGTGGTGCCGTAGAGACCGGTGCCGGTGACCTTGAGCAGGTTGCTCTGGAACACGCCCCCGTGGCAGCGGTTGTCGACGGTCGGCGTCGGCATCGGCCGGGTCGGCAGGTTCGTCGGCTTGCCGGTGGCTGTCGGGGCCGGGCTGCCCGGGGTGGTGGCGGTGGCGCTCGGGGTGGCACTCGGGGTGGCACTCGGGGTGGCGGAGGCCGTCGCGGTGGCGGTCGGGGAGGAGGTGATGCCCACGGCACCGGCGGTGGTGGCGCCGACGGTGGCGCCGAGCGAGAGCGCCACCAGCGTGGATGCGGCCAGAAGGCGGGAAGTACGCACGGTGAAAGTCCCCCACTGTGGATGAAATATGGCTGAAATAGGGCGACTTGAGGCCTCGGTCCAAGCCGTCGGCACCGGTCGCGAGCGCGCACCCTACCGCGTCGCGACGGCTCGATTTTGACCGGGGCGGCGTTCCGCCGTTCTCCGGTTGCCGGGGGTGGGAGGGGGCCGGACGATGGGGGCATGATGCACCAGATGCGAGCCGAGTACGGCGCCGGCGGTGCGGCCGCGGGGGTGCGGCTGTGGCACGTGGTCCGGGGCGAGGAGAGCGTCGCGATGTGCGGGCGGGAGCTCGATCCGGGGGCGCGGGTGCGGGAGGCGGTGGACTGGGGGCGGACCCCGGAGCTGTGCTGCCACACCTGCGGGGCGTACTTCCTGCGCGAGGCACCGTACTTGGCGGCCGAACACCACCGGTAGGCGGCCGGCTCTACTGTGATCGGTATGGAGGAACCCCTCGTCCGGCCGCGGCCGTTGACCGATGAGGCCGCCGCGCTGCGCTCCGGTGTGCCCCAACTGCCCGAGTACGTCGACCGGTTGTGCGCGCTGGTCGAGCGGGTGGACCCGCTGATCCACGCGTTCGTGCCGGAACCCGGGCGGTACGAGCGGCTGCGGGCCCGGGCGCGGGAGCTGGCCGCGCGGTACCCGGAGCCGGGCGGGCGGCCGCCGCTGTACGGGGTGGCAGTGGGCGTCAAGGACATCGTGCACGTGGACGGGCTGCCCACGCACGGCGGTTCGGCGCTGCCGCCCGGGGTGCTGGCCGGGCCGCAGGCCGCGGTGGTGGACCGGCTGCGGGCGGCGGGCGCGCTGGTCGCGGGCAAGACGGTGACCGCCGAGTTCGCCGCGAGCGCCCCGGGCCCGACCCGCAACCCGCACCACCCCGGGCACACCCCGGGCGGCTCCAGCAGCGGCTCGGCGGCGGCGGTCGCGGCCGGGCTGGTGCCGCTGGCGATCGGCACCCAGACGGTCGGCTCGGTGATCCGCCCGGCCGCGTACTGCGGGGTGGTGGGCTTCCGGCCGACGTACGGGCGGATCCCGATCGCCGGGGTGATCCCGAACGCGCCGAGCTTCGACACCCTGGGGACCTTCACCGCCGACCTGGCGGGCGCGGCCCTGGCGGCCCCGCTGCTCTGCGACGACTGGCAGCAGGAACAGGGCGTTCCGGCCGCGCCCGTGCTGGGGGTGCCGGACGGGACGTACCTGGAGCACGCCGAGCCGGCCGCGCTGCGCGCCTTCGAGGAGCAGCTGGCCCGGCTGGCGCGGGCCGGGTTCACGGTGCGCCGGGTCGGGCTGTTCCCGGACTTCGCCGAGGTGGTCCGGCAGCTGCAGACGGTCAACCGCTTCGAGCTGGCCCGCACCCACGCCGACTGGTTCGCCCGCTTCGGCGGGCTCTACCGGCCGGAGACGGTCGCGGGCATCCGGGCCGGCCGGGCCGTCGCGGCCGAGGACCGAGCGGCCGCCCTGCGGTTCCGGGAGCGGCTGCGCGAGCGGGTGGCCGCGGCGGAGGCGGCGGCCGGGGTGGACCTGTGGCTGGCGCCCTCGGCGACCGGCGGGGCCCCGGAGGGCCTGCACAGCACCGGGGACGCGGTGATGTCCCTGCCGTGGAGCTTCCTCGGGCGCCCGGCGCTGAGTCTGCCGGCCGGGCGGACCGCGGAGGGGCTGCCGCTGGGGCTCCAGCTGGTCGGCGCGGAGGGCCGGGACGAGCGGCTGCTGGCCCAGGCCGAGCCCGTCGAAGGGGCCCTGGCAGGGAGTTAGGGCCGGTCCGGGGCGCGGCAGCCGAGGGCCACCTCCCGGCTCCACGGGGCGTACGGGGAAGGCGTGGGAACTGATCGTCGTTGATCAGGTGATCGGATTCATCGTTGCCGGCCGGGGGGTACTGTCACATGGTGATCGTCGAATTGCACGCACGGGCCGTGGAGTTGGCCGCCCGGGAGGTGGACGGCGTGCGGCCCGACCAGCTGGACCTGCCCACCCCCTGCGTCGGGTGGACACTGCGTCGGCTGCTGGAGCACTGCGTCGGCCAGCACCGGGGTTTCGCCGCGGCCGCCCGCGGCGCCGGACCGGACCTGGCGCTGTTCGCGGACGCCCCGTTCGGTGATGACCCGGCGGGCGCCTTCCGCCGCACCGCCCTCGAACTCACCGGTGCCTTCCGGGAGACGGCCGCCGCGGCCCGGCCGCTCTGGCTGCCCGAGGTCCGGGACGGCGGTCCCTTCCCGTTCGCCCAGGCGGTGGGCTTCCACCTGCTGGACACCCTGGTGCACGGCTGGGACGTCGCCGTCTCGCTCGGCAGTCCGGACGGGCTGGTCGCGGCGGTGGACGGCGACGACGAGTTGGCCGCCGCGCTGCTGACGGTGGCCGCGGCCGTGCCGAGCACGCCGGAAGCCCGGGCCCCCGGGCGGGCCTTCGGGCCGGGGGCCGAACCCGCGGACGGCGACGGCCGGTTCGCCCGCGCGCTGGCACTGCTCGGCCGCGACCCGGCCTGGAAGCCGTAGCGGCTCGGGGGCCTTCGGGACAGGGGAGCCCGGAAGGTTCAGGAGGCCCGGGAGCTCCCGGTGCCCCGGGTGTCGGGGCCGCGCTGCTCGTCGGGGAAGCGCGGCCCGCCGATCAGGAACAGCAGTGCGGCGGCCGGGAAGCCGAGCGAGGCGGCCAGCACCACGATGAACTGCCAGAACATCTTCCGCTCCTCGTCGGTCGCGGGCGGCCCGGTTGACTCGGGGGTGGTCCCGGACCCGGCCCGTTCCGACGGGCCGCACTGTCCGGTCACGTCCGACGGTATGGCCGAATCACCCCGGCTGCCACCGGGCGCCGCGCCCCGGTCCGCGCCACACCGGCGCACGGGTCTGGGCGCGGGCCGGGGGTGGCGGCCACACTGTCGGGATGCAGCTACAGCTCGCAGGGGAAGCACGGCGGCCCGGCCGCGAGAGCGAGGACTTCGCGGCGGCCTCGCCGGAGGCGCTGGTCCTGCTGGACGGCGCGAGTTCGCCGACCGGCCTGGAGTCCGGGTGCCGGCACGGGACGGCCTGGTACGTGCGCCGGCTGGGCGTGCACCTGCTCGCCCGGCTCACCGACCGGCCGGACCGCTCGATCGCCGAGTGCCTGGCCGACGCCATCGTGGAGACGGCCGCGCTGCACGGCGGCCGCTGCGACCTGGCCCACCCCAACACCCCGGCCGCGATGGTCGTCGCGGCCCGGCGGCACGGCGAGGCGCTGGAGTACCTGGTGCTCGGCGACTCCCTGCTGGTGCTGGAGTTCAAGGACGGCCCGCCGAAGGTGATCGGCGACAACCAGCGCTTCCCCGGCGGGGAGGGGCTGCGCCGCCAGGTCTGGGGGACCGTCCCCGGCTCGGCCGAACGCGCCGCGCTGCACCTGGAGTACGCGCTGGCCGTGCGTGCCGCCCGCAACCGGGGCAACGGCCCGTGGATCGCCGCGGCCAGCCCGCGGGCGGCCGGGCACGCCGAGACCGGCTTCGTCCCGCTGGACCGGCTGCACGCGCTGGCCGCCCTCACCGACGGTGCCTCGCGCTACACCGAGCGCTTCGGGCTGGGGAGTTGGGGCGACGTGCTGCGGCTGCTCGCCGAGTCGGGGCCGGGCGAGCTGATCGCCCAGGTGCGGGCGGTGGAGCGGGCGGACGCCGACTGCGAGCGCTGGCCGCGCGGCAAGACGCACGACGACGCCTCGGCCCTGTACGCGCTGTTGTAGACGCGGAGCCGCGGAGCCGCGGAGCCGCGGAGACGCGGAGCCGCGGAGACGCGGAACGGCCGCAGGC
>NZ_JBEXJK010000523.1:0-5081 GCF_040609095.1 Kitasatospora sp. NPDC004799 | reverse complement strand
CTGATCGGCTTCGGCGCGTCCGTGTACCCGGTCACGAACCCTCCAGGCCGAATTGATCGAATGCGTCGAGAACGCCCGCCGCGAATTCTTTGACGGCCGTCAGGTGGAAGACCGCCCCTGCCCCGGGGGGAAGGGCAGGGACGGTGCTCAGGGGGGAAGCCGGCTCAGGCCGCCTTGACGGCGGAGATGTCGAAGCTGAGCTTGACCTTCTCGCCGATCAGCACGCCGCCGGTCTCCAGCGCCGCGTTGTAGGTCAGACCGAAGTCGGTGCGGTCGACGACGGCCTTGCCCTCGAAGCCGACCCGGTCGGCGCCGTACGCGTCGGTGGCGCTGCCGGTGTACTCCAGGTCCAGCACGACCGGGCGGGTGGTGCCCTTGATGGTGAGGTCGCCGGTCATCCGGTACGAGTCGCCGTGGACCAGCTGGGCGGAGGTGCTGCGGAAGCTGATCTCCGGGTGGGACTCGACGGCGAAGAAGTCGCCGGTGCGCAGGTGCTCGTCGCGCTGGGCCTGGTTGGTGTCGACGCTCGCGACCTTGATCACCAGCTCCGCCGAGGAGTTGCCCGGGTGGGTCCCGTCCAGGTGCAGCTTGCCGTCGTACTCGGTGAAGCGGCCCTTGACGTTGGTGACCATCGCGTGGCGGACCGAGAAGCCGATCTCGCTGTGCGTGCTGTCGATCGTCCAGTCGCCGGTCAGGTGGGCGAGGTCCGGGCCGGCCGGGGTCTGGACGGCGGTCGCGGCGGGGGCGGTGACGGTCTTGGTGCGGTTGAACAGGCCCATGGCTTCCTCCTTGGTTCGAAGCCGGTTGTTTAGGCTTCAACTTGTTGGCTCCAGCGTAGGACAACTTCGTTCAACTTTCAACCACAAGCTTCGAGGTTCGCCCGGACGGCTCAGCGGACCGGCTCTGTCAGCCCTCCCGGTTAGGCTGCGATGGACGGTTCCACCCCGCCCGGAAGGCCTCCGATGTTCGTCCTGCACGCGCTCTGGCGGGCGGACGGGCAGCTGGCGCTCTGGGCCGAGGACGCCCGCGCCCACCCCGGCACCGCGGAGCCGCACCCCGACCGGCCCGCCCCGCGCGCCCACCCCTACGCCTGCCCGGCCGGCGAGCTGGCCGCCGTGCTCGGCGGCATCGGCCCGGGCCTCGGCTGGCTCGCCGGGCAGGCCCCCGAGCGCTGGTCGACCCTGCTGCTGCCCACCGTCGGCACCGCCCCCGCGCCCTCGCCCGACCTGCCGGTCACCCCGCCGCGCGGCGGCGCCGTCCTCGCCCCCTGGCGGGTGCCGGCGCTGCTCTTCGACCCTGCCGCCGCCGCCCAGCTGCTCGGCGAGGTCTTCGACCCGGTCTGGGCCGTCACCTCAGCCCGGCCAGCTCCTCCGGCGTGAAGACCGGGGTCCGTACGTCCGGCGGGATGCCCGGCCCGTCGAAGGTGGTGCCGGCCGGGGTGAGGAACTCCTCGTTCGGCAGCAGCAGCACGAGGTCCGAGGAGAGCCGCCGGGGCAGCTGGTCCGAGAAGACGCCCTGGGTGTCCTCCCCGATGCGCAGCACGCGCGGGCTGCGGCCCATCAGCGACTGGGTGAAGGTCTCGCCCGCGCTCACCGTCGAGCCCGAGGTGAGCAGGGCCACCGGCCCGGTGAAGCGGCTCACCCCGGGGGAGGGGCGGACGGTGACCGGCTGGGGCCGGGTGAAGGCGCCCGGGTCGGCCGGGTCGTTGCGGGCCACCTTCCGGTAGGCCTGGTACGGCCGGTCGGTGAACCGGGAGGCGAGCCGGACGGCCAGCGCGTCCGAGCCGCCGGCGTTCACCCGGGCGTCGATCACCACCCCGCGCAGCGGCGCGGCGCGCGGCCGGTCGAGCAAGTGGCCGACGGCCCGGTCGAGTTCGGCCTCCTGGTCCTGCTGGCTGCCCTTGTCGACGTAGTCGCCGAACGCGCTCACCCGCAAGTAGCCGAGCCCGTCCGGGAGTTCGCCGACGCCGAGGATTCCGTTCCCGAACTTCTGCTCGGGTGCGGTCAGTTGGGCGCCGATCGGCGGAAGGACGGTGGCCAGCAGCTGCGGGGTCGGCGCCACGGTGCCCGCCCGCATCGCCCGGAAGAAGGTGGTGTACCCGCCGTCAGGAGTGGCGCGCAGCAGGGCGATGTGCGAGTCCCGGAGCGGTTCGACCATGGCGATGACCGTGTCCACCAGGTTCTCCGCGGTGACCTTCGGCCGGTACGCCGCCCGCTGGGCGTGCCAGTCGACGCCCTTGGCCGCGAAGAAGGGGTAGTTCTCCTCGAAGCTGTCCCAGAACCGGTCGAACACCGCGAGGGGATCGTCGGAGACCGGCAGCGCGCACCGGGCCGGCAGCCCGCCGGGCAGCCGCTCCAGCGTACGGGTGCCGGTGGCCTGGTCCTTGGCGTACACGGCCCGCTGCCGTCCGCGCGGGGTGACGGTCAGCCGGGCGAAGGGCTCCCCGGGGGTGCCGTAGCGCACGGCGCCGCCGGGCAGGGGAGCGCCGAACCGCACGGCCGAGGTCAGACCGGGGGTGCAGCTGTTCCTGGTGACGTCGTAGGTGGTGAGGGCGCTCCCGCGGATCTCGACGATCGTGCCGTACCCGTCCGTCCGCCACACGCCCTCCAGCCGGCTGGCACCCGGCCGCTCCACACCGCCCCGCCCCGAAACGGCCCCGGCCGTGCCGACCGTTCCCGCCGCGAGCGCGAGCGCGAGCGCGACCGCCGTGACGCCCGTCGCCCGGGCCGTCGCCCGGGCCGTAGCCTTCCCGCGTCCGATCCCCATGCCGTCCCCGTGCCCTCCAGGTCCGGGCCTCCCCCGCGGAACCCCCTCCGCCGCCCACGGCACCGACGGTACGCACCGGCCCCGCCGCCCCACGTCCCCCCGCAGACCGGTCCGGCCCCCGACCCGAGAAGGACACCCCCGCACCCCCGCCTCCACCCTGCGGCGTACCCACCCCCCCCAACGACCCGCCGCGCCAACTCCCGTACCGGACGGAGACCGTGAGCCCGCCGCCCCGGGGCCGACCGCCGACGCCCGCCCGGGCGGCGAAAACCGGTGGGAGGCACCCGCCCGGCCGGGCCAGAATCGACCCCATGCCGCACGACGCCGACCAGCTCCTCGCCGACCTCGCCCCGCTCTCCCACCCGGAGCGCCAACGGCTCGTCGCCCGCAGGGCCCGCGAGCTCGCCGCCCACGGAGAGCTCCCCGGGCTGCTGTCCGAACTGGAACGCTCCGGCACCTACGGCCGCCGGCTGGCCGCACTCGCCGCGGCGGCCGGCCGCGCCACCGGCCACCTCACCGAGCGGCTGACCGACCCCGACCCGGTGGTCCGCGGCTACGCCCTGCGCGCCGCCCGCACCCAGGACATCCCCGACGAGGCGATCGAGGACGTCTTCGCCGCAGCCCCCAGCGCCCTGCGCCGGCAGCTGACCCGGGCCATCCGGCACGGCCGCCGCCACCGGCTCGCCGAACGGCTGGTGCACCGCCTGCGCGCCGCATGGGGCGACGCCGAAGCCGCCCCGCTGCTCTCCGCCTGCAGCCCCGGGTTCGTCGCCCGGACCCTGCCCGACCTCGCCCACGCCGCACCGCTCGCGCCCCTCGCCGCACGCTTCCCCGACGAGGTCCTGGACCACCTCGAGCAGGACCTCGCCGAGCACCCCGAGACCCTGCGGCTCGGGCCGTGGCCCGCACTCGCCGACGTCCTCGCCACCACCGCCCGCACCCGCCCCGCACGGGTCCTCGACCTGCTGGAACGGTTCGGCCCCGACCTCCCGCTGCGCCACCGCGACCTGCCGCACCTGGCCGCCGCGGACGCCGAACGCACCGTCCGCCTCCTCACCGACCCGCGGCGCGGCGCCGCCGGACCGTACACCGCGCCGCCCACCAGCGCCACCCTGCGCCGACTGGTGCGCGCCGACCCGCCCTCGCTCCCCGCCCTCGGCCGCCACTGGCTGGCCGCACCCGCCTGCCTCGCCGCCCTGCTGCGCGCCCTTCCGCCGGGCCGCCGCGACGCGTTCCTCGACCTCGTGTACGCCGGCGCCCTCCCGCGGGAGGCCGAACTGCTCCTCGTGCTCCCGCTGTTCCCGAACGCCCGCCGCCACGCCGAGGCGCGCCGGCAGGTCGCCCTGCGCCGCGCCGAGGGCCGCCCCTGGGCCCAGATCGCCCCCGTCCTGGCCTACCTGCCCACCGAGGAGGCCCAGCCGGAGTTCCGGGCGGCCCTCTCCCGCCCGGACGCCGACGACCGGGCCACCGCGTGGAGGGGCCTGCTCGCCAACGCGGCCGCCTCCCACGACCGCGCCGCCGTCCAGGACGCCCTCGGGCTGCTGCCGCGGCTGCGCAACGAGCAGAACCCGGTGCGCTGCGCGGCGCTGGCCGCGCTCGCCCAGACACCCGCCGGGCTGCTGACCCCGGCGGCCGTCCCCGCCCTCGACACCGCCGTGCGGGACGCGGTCGACGCCCGCGACTGCTCGTACGCCACCCGGGCCGCCCTGCAGCGGCTGGTCGCCGAGGTGCTGCGCGAGCACGCCGCCGCCGGCGGGGCCGAGCTGGTCGACTGGGCGCTGCGGAGCCTGCGGCGGATCGCCGGCCAGACCGGAACCGTCGAACTCGGCCGCCTGGAGCACCAGTTGCGCCGGGGCCAGGAGCACGCCGTGTTCGCGACCCTGCGGCCCTGGCTGGACACCATGGCCGACACCGCCGAGTACTGGCTGCTGTTCACCCTGGCCCGCTCGCTCGGCCGACGGGCCCGCGGCATCCCCGAACTCCAGGAACTCCTCCTGCACGCCCTCCGGTTCGGGTCGGACAGCGCGTTCACGACGGCCGCCGCCCTGTGGCTGGACGACCCGCGCACCCGCGACGCCAGGGCCGCCGGGATCCTCGGACTCGAGCCCTCCGCCGCCGTCCTGCCACCGGTGCGCACCGTGCTCGCCGAGCGCCGCACCGACCTGCTCGACCCGCTGCTCGCCCCCGTCCCGCCGTACGGCAGGTTCCTCAAGCGCCCGCAGCGGGCACCCCTGCCCCCCACCCGGTCGGCGAGCCGCTGGACGCCGCACCAGTGGCGGGCCGCCGCCCGCCTCGCCGCCGCGGCGGCCGGCGAC
>NZ_JBEXJK010000522.1:0-5089 GCF_040609095.1 Kitasatospora sp. NPDC004799 | reverse complement strand
GCCGTGGCGAGGCGGGCCCGCTGCGCGGCGGGCACGGTCCCGTCGGCCGCCGCCCGTTCGGCCTCCTGCGGCGCCGGCAGCTCGGCACGGTGGGTGAGCACCAGGGTCACGTCACCGGCGCGCGCGGCCTCCTCGGCCAGCGCCAGGCCGATGCCGCCGAGACCGCCGGTGATCAGGTAGGTCGCGCCGCGCACCCAGGGGGTGCCGGGGTTCCGGGCCTCCGCCGGCTCGTACCGCAGGGCGAGGCGGTCCGGGCCCCGGTGGGCCACGCTGCCCGGAGTGAGCGAGTGCCGCAATTCGGCGGCGAGCAGCGTGGCGACTCCGTCGTCGGCCGGGTCGAGGTCGACCTCGGTCACCCGGACGTTCGGGTACTCCTGCGGCAGGACCCGGACGGGGCCGGCGAGCAGGGCGAGTTCGGGGCGCGGCCGTTCGCCCGGCGCGAGCCCGCGGGCGCCGGCGGTGGCGACCAGGACGTCCACCTCACCGGAGCCGCGCCGGGCCGACAGCTCGCGCACGATGCGCAGGATCGGCCAGAAGTCCTGTTCGAGGACCTGTTCCAGCAGCGTCCTCAGCTCGGGCCGAGGGACGTCGGGGCGGCCCTGGGGCAGTTGGAGCACGGTGTCGAACGCACCGTGCTCGGCCTCCAGACGGTCCAGCAGGGGCACCGGGTCGGGCTCGGCCGACGTCTCGGCGGGGGTGAGCGGTACGACGGTGTGGCCGTCCGCCGCGAGGGCGGCGAGCACGGGGTGGTCCCCGGCCGGCACCAGGGCGAGGATCCGCCGCGTCAGGGCGGTGCCGGGCTCCGGCGCGAGCGGGGCGGCGGCCCAGCGCGGGGTCTGGACGAGCCCGCGCCGGCGCAGCGCCAGCGGCGACGACGGCAGGAGCGGTTCCCCGGGCTCCGCAGGCAGCTCGGTCCAGTAGGCGGACCGCTCGAAGGGGTAGCCCGGGAGGGCGACCCGCTGCCCGGAGAGCCCGGCCAGCTGCCTGTCCCAGCCGACCCGTCCGC
Organism: Kitasatospora sp. NPDC004799; assembly: GCF_040609095.1. Classification (NCBI taxonomy): domain Bacteria; kingdom Bacillati; phylum Actinomycetota; class Actinomycetes; order Kitasatosporales; family Streptomycetaceae; genus Kitasatospora; species Kitasatospora sp. NPDC004799. The sequence continues at coordinate 4,083 of NZ_JBEXJK010000522.1, read as the reverse complement.
CGCGGGTCCAGACGGCACCCACCAGCGCGGCGGTGGACTCCGGCTCGGCGTGCCGCTCCTTCTCCACCCAGGGGGCGACGGTGGGCACCTCGGCGTCGGCGCCGGCCTGGCGGAACATCCCGCTCAGGGCCCGGCCGGGGCCCGACTCGACGATGAGTGCGGGGCCCTGGGCGAGGACCGCCCTCGCACCGTCCAGGAAGCGGACGGCCTGGCGCAGGTGCCTGACCCAGTACTCCGGGTCGGCCATGGTGTCCGGCTCGGCCAGCGTGCCGAGGAGGGTGGAGGCGAGCGGCCTGGTCGCCCGGTGGTAGGCCACCGCGTGGGCGACCTCGCGGAACTCCTCGACGATCGGTTCCATCAGCGAGGAGTGCGCGGCGAGCGAGGTGCCGAGGACGGTGTGCAGCAGGTCGGTGTCCGCGAGCCGGTCGTCGAACCGGGCGATCGCCTCGACGGTGCCCGACACCACGGTCTGCTCGGGTGCGTTGACGGCGGCGATGTCGAGGTCCGGCGGCAGGATGCGGGACAGCTCGGCCTCGGGGAGCCCGACGGCCATCATCGCCCCCGGCGCCGTCCCGGTGTGCATCAGGCGTCCGCGCGCGGCGACCAGGCGCAGCGCGTCCTCGGGGGCGAGCACTCCGGCGAGCGCGGCGGCGGCGTACTCACCGATGCTGTGCCCGATCATCACGTCCGGTTCGATGCCGGCGGCGATCAGCGAGGCGGCGAGGGAGTACTCGGAGATGAACAGGGCGGGTTGGGCGTACAGCGCCTGCCGGAGCAGGACAGCGGCCTCGGCCTCGCCGCCCTCCGCCGGGAACAGCACGGTGCGCACGTCGAGTCCGTCGGTGGCGACCAGGCGCTCGGCGAGCGCGTCCACCGTGTCGCGGAACACCGCGTCCGTGCGGTACAGCGCGCGCCCCGCGCCGACGTACTGGGCCCCCTGGCCGGGGAAGGCGAAGACCACCGGCAGTTCGCTCTCCGGGGCCGGGGCCGCGTCGGTTCCGGCGGCCGCCAGCAGGGCGGCGGCCTCCGTGGTGGTGCGGGCGGTCACCGCGAGCCGGTGGCGGAAGCGCTTGCGGCCGGTGGCGAGGACCCCGGCGACCTCGTCGAGCCTCGCCTCCGGGTTCCGGCGCAGATGGGCGGCGAGGGAGTCGCGCAGGTCGCCGAGGGCCCGCGGGGACCTGGCGGAGACCACCACCGGGAGGGGCCGGGACTCCTCCCGGGCCGGCCCGGGACGCTCGGGCGCCTGTTCGAGGACGACGTGGGCATTGGTGCCGCCGACGCCGAAGGCGCTGACCCCGGCGCGCCGCGTGCCCTCCCAGGCGGTGAGCTCGGTGGGGACGTAGAACGGCGAACCGTCGAAGGCGATGGCCGGGTTGGGGGTGTCGAAGTTGACGCACGGCGGGATCTCCGCGCGCTCCAGGACGAGCGCGGCCTTGATCAGTCCGGCGATGCCCGCGGCCGGGCCCAGGTGGCCGATCTGCGACTTGACGGCTCCCAGGGCGCAGAACGGGGCTGCGTCCTCGGGCACGCCGAAGGCGGAGGTCAGCGCGGCTATCTCGATCGGGTCGCCGAGCGCCGTACCCGTGCCGTGGGTCTCGACGTACCCGATGGTGCGCGGATCGACCTGGGCGACCCGCTGCGCGCGGGCGATGACCTCGGCCTGGCCGGCGATGCTGGGTGCGGTGAAGCTCATCTTGTGCGCGCCGTCGTTGTTGACGGCCGAGCCCTTGATCACGGCGACGACGCGGTCCCCGGCGGCGAGCGCGTCGTCGAGCCGCTTGAGGGCCACCACGCCACCGCCGTTGCCGAACACCGAGCCGTTGGCCCCGGCGTCGAACGGGCGCAGGTGGCCGTCCGGCGAGCAGATCGACCCCTCTTCGAACACGTAGCCGTTGACCTGCGGGGTGTGCAGGTTGACCGCGCCGGCGAGGGCGAGGTCGCTCTCGCCGAGCAGCAGACTCTGGACGGCCAGGTGGACGCCGACCAGGGCGGTCGAGCACGCCGTCTGGACGTTGAGCGAGGGGCCGCTCAGGCCGAGCCGGTAGGAGACCCGGGTGGCCAGGAAGTCGCCGTAGCTGCCGATGTCCGCCTGGAGGCCCCGGATCGATCCGTCCAGGTAGTCGGCGTGGCCGAAGTGTGGTTCCACGTAGCGCAGGTAGGCGTGGCGGCCGCCGCCCGCGAAGACGCCGATGTCCCCGTCGTGCCGGTCGGGGTCGTAGCCGCTGTCCTCCAGAGCCTGCCAGCAGAGCTCCAGGAAGAGCCGGTGCTGCGGGTCCATCAAGCGGGCCTCGCTCGGCGTGATGCCGAAGAACTCGGCGTCGAAGTCGCCGGCGTCGTCGATGAGGCCGCTGACCTTGATGTAGGCCGGGTCGCGCAGGAGGTCCTCGGGGACTCCGGCCGCCCTCAACTCCTCGTCGGTGAAAGCGGTGAGCAGCTCCTCGCCTTCGCGGATCCGCTGCCAGAAGGTGTCGGCGTCGGCTGCTCCGGGCAGTCGAAGCGCCATGCCGACGATGGCGATGTCCGTGCTTGCCGTCTCAGGCCGGTCGTCACTCACCGGTACTCGTCTCCCGTCCTCTGGCCAGCCGTCGTCGGGCGGCCGCGGTTGCGATGCGGTTCAGGTCCCGGCCGGGGGCGTCGACAGCGGCGCCCTGCGGGGTCGGGGCGCTTCCCCGCGCCAGGAACGCGGCGAAGCCGCGGGCGGTGGGGAAGCGGAAGAGATCGTTCATCAGGAATGGTTCGGTGAAGGTCTCCTTCAGCCGCAGGTAGAGCGTCAGGGCCAGCAGGGAACTGCCGCCGGCGCCGAAGAAGGAGACGGTCGGCGAGGTGACCGGCTCGCCGAGCACGCTGCTCCACACCGCGAGCACCCGGCGTTCGGTCGGGCTGAGCCCGCTCGCCGGCCCCGGCCTGGGTCTGATCGGCCGAGGGGCCCGCAGGGCGCGGACGTCGACCTTGCCGCTGCGGGTCAGCGGCAGCCGGGCGATCAGCTCGACGTACCGCGGCACCGCGTACTCGGGCAGCGCGGCGCGGGCGTGGTCCAGGACGGCGGCCGCCGTGACCTGGGCGCCCGCCGGTACGACGTAGGCGGCGAGCTCGGTGCCGCGCTCCTCGGTGCGGACGGCCCGGACGGTGCAGGCGAGGACGCCCTCGAACCGGAGCAGGACCGCGCTCACCTCGTCCGGTTCGACCCGGTAGCCGCGCACCTTGACCTGGTCGTCCGCACGCCCGGCGAACTCCAGGACGCCGTCGGCGATCCGCACCAGGTCGCCGGTGCGGTAGCCGGTGGTGCCGTCCGCTCCGAGCGTGAACCGGTCACCGTCCGGTCCCGCCGTGCCGTCGGCGCGGAGGTAGCCGGCGGCCACCGGCGCACCGCCCACGTGCAGTTCGCCGCGGGTTCCGGTGGGCACCGGGCGGCCGAGCCGGTCCCGGACGCCGAGCACGGCGGCCAGGACGCGGGGTCCGGGCCGAGGCGGTGGCTGGCGACCACATGGGTCTCGGTCGGGCCGTACTGGTTGACGAGTTCCGTTCCGGCCGCCGCGCAGAACCGCCGGACCGGGTCCGTGACGACCAGCGCCTCGCCCGCGACCAGCAGGTGGCCGAGGCGGGCCGGGGTCCGGCCGAAGGCCTCCCAGGAGGCCGCGAGCTGGTGCAGCGCGACGGGGGGCAGGAACCCCACCTCGATCTCCTGGTCCACGAGGAAGTCCAGCAGCGCCTGGGCGTCGGGGCGTACCTCGTCGGGCACGACGTGCAGGCTCCCGCCGTGCACCACGGCGGTCAGCATCTCCTGGACGGACACGTCGAAGGAGAGCGGCGCGAACTGGCTCACCCTGCGCGGGGCCGAGAACTCCGGTTGGGCCGCCTGCCAGCCGACCAGGTTGGCCAGCCCCCGGTGCGTCATGCTGACGCCCTTGGGCTCCCCGGTGGAGCCGGAGGTGAACAGGACGTAGGCCTCCTGCTCGGGCGCGGGCCGGAACCAGGCCGCGGTCCCCGCCGGGTCGCCGCCCTGGTCCTCGGCGTCGGCACCGGTCCCGGCCGCCGTGAGCACCAGCTCCTCGCCGGGCCGGCCGGCCCGGGCGGGGTCGATCC
>NZ_JBEXJK010000521.1:0-5093 GCF_040609095.1 Kitasatospora sp. NPDC004799 | reverse complement strand
GCACCCGCGCGTACGAGCGCTTGCCGTCGATCTTGATCGCGCTGACCTTCGACGGCACCTGCATGATCTCGCCGGTGAGCGCCGCGATCCCGGCGGCCCCGGTGGTCACGGTGGTCAGGGCCACGGCCCCGGCCGCCCCGGCGGGCCGGGCGGCACCAGACCGGCCGGTGCCCCGGCGGCCCGGCGCTGGCCGCGCCGGCGGATCGTGAAGTGGTCGGTCTTCGGCGTGCTGATCGCCGTCATGGTGACCGCCGTCTCCACCTGGTTCTGGGCCGACTCCAAGCTCAACCACGAGAACGTGCTCGCCGACTACCCCGGCCGCCCGGCCGCGGGCAAGGGCACCAACTGGCTGATCGTCGGCTCCGACAGCCGCCAGGGCCTCACCGACGCCGAGCAGGACGACCTGCACACCGGGCACGACACCGACAGCAAGCGCAGCGACTCGATGATGATCCTGCACATCGGGGACAACGGGAACACCCTGATGAGCATCCCGCGCGACTCCTGGGTGCCGATCCCCGAGCACCCGGGCGCCAACGGCAAGCCGGTCAAGGGCACCACCGCGAAGATCAACTCGGCCTTCGGCAACGGCGGCGGCCGGCTGCTGGTCCAGACCGTCGAGCAGAACACCGGCCTGCGGATCGACCACTACGCCGAGATCGGCTTCGGCGGCTTCGTCGGCATCGTCGACTCGATCGGCGGCGTCGAGATGCACATCGACCAGGACGTCAAGGACAAGGACTCCGGCCTCGACCTCAAGGCCGGCGACCAGACCCTCAGCGGCAAGCAGGCCCTGGCCTTCGTCCGCCAGCGCCACCAGATGGCCGACCAGGACCTCGGCCGGATGCGCAACCAGCAGAAGTTCCTCGGCGCCCTGGCCCACCAGGCCGCCTCCCCGGGCAACCTGCTGAACCCTTTCACCTTCTACCCGCTGGTCGACGCGGGGCTCGGCACCCTGATCGTCGACGAGGACTGCGGGCTGACCGACATCGGCTCGCTCTTCCTCGCCATGAAGGACGTCAACGGCGGCAGCGGCAAGTCGGTCACCGTGCCGATCGGCAACCCGGACTACCGGACCAAGACCGGCGAGTCCGCCGTGCTGTGGGACGCCAACAAGTCCAAGCAGCTGTTCGACGCCTTCAAGAACGACACCGCGGTGCCGGAGTTCAAGTAGTTCGCGACTTTCCGTGACCGCACCACCACAATGGGTGGATGTCACTCGTCACCGCACTGATCCGCCGCCGTCGCCACCGCCTCCTGGGCCGCCTGGTCCAGGAGGCGCTCGCGCTCTACGGGATGGAGGTGCCCGCCGCCTGCGAGATCGGGCCCGGGCTGGTCGTCGTCCACCGCGGCTTCGGCACCGTGCTGCACCCGTACACCACCCTCGGCGCCGGCGTGACGCTCTACAACGGCGTGACCATCGGCCGGGCCGACCCGTGGGTGCCGCAGGAGGAGAGCGCGATGCGGCGGGTGGTGGTCGAGGACGGCGCCGTGCTGTGCACGGGCGCCAAGGTGGTGTGCAAGGCGGGCGTGCTGACCGTCGGCGCGGGCACGATCGTCGGGGCCAACGCGGTGCTCACCCGCTCGACCGGGCCCGGGGAGGTCTGGGCCGGCGTCCCCGCGCGCAAGGTGGGGATGCGGTCGGGCGGCTGGGAGCCCTCCCCGGCGCCGGCCGGGGCGGTCCCGAGCCCCTCCTGAACGCGCCGGACGCACCAGGCGCCCCGGACGCGCCGGATGCGCCGGACCGGGGCTACACGTACGGCAGCAGGCCGGTGCCGCACTCCGGGAAGCGGACCAGCCACTCCCCCTCGCCGCCGGCCGCCTCGGTGGCGCCCGAGAAGCCGTAGTGGATCGGCTGCCCGTCGCCGCCCAGCCACCTGGCGTGGGTCAGCTGCACCGACAGCGCGGCCGGGTGGTGCGGGACGACGGCCGGCAGCGGCGGTGCGGGCTGCTCCAGCACCAGTTCGTGCTCGGTCTCGCCGGGCCGGAAGGTCACCACGGTCTCGGTGCCGGGGCGGCGCGGGAAGCCGCCCGCCGGGTCCGTCCAGTACGCGGCGACCATCACCGCGAGGGTGCCGTCCAGGCTGCCGGTGTCCGGCCGCACGTACTCCTCGTCCGCGACCCAGCGGGCGTGGTGGCGGACCTCCTCCGGGCCCCACCGCTCGTCCCAGCGCACCCAGTAGCCCGCCACGCGCTTGACGGTCATGCCCTCGCGGACGACCCGGACGGCGAACCGCGCCGGGCCGACCGGCTCGCAGCCGGCCAGGGAGACCACCGTCACCTGTTCGTAGGTCACCTCGCCGTCATCGGCGCCCTGCTCCATCATCGGTCAACCACCTTGCCGCAGAGTCGAGTTCGGCCGCGGTCGGGCCGCGTCCGAAGTCGAGCGTAGGGCCCTGGCGGGGGACGGCCGCGAGATTGCCCGGTTCCGGCCCGGAGGGCGGCGCTCCGGGCTACCCTGCCCGCCGCACCGCGGCCGGCCCCGGGGGCCGGCCGGCCCGGACCGCGGGAGCGGGTACGGAACCGCCCCGGAGCGGGAGGCCGGAAGATCCGACGTCCCGCTCCGGGGCGGTGTGTGCCAGGTGGCGGCGGTGACTACTCGACCACGCCGGACTTGGCGATGGTGACCTTCGCCGAGGTGCGGCCGCTCTGCGAGCCGAGGCCCTCGATCTTCGTCACGACGTCCATGCCCTCGACGACCTCGCCGAAGACGACGTGCTTGCCGTCCAGCCAGTCGGTGACGATGGTGGTGATGAAGAACTGCGAGCCGTTGGTGTTGCGGCCGGCGTTGGCCATCGACAGCAGGCCCGGGCGGGTGTGCTTGATCTTGAAGTTCTCGTCCGCGAACTTCTCGCCGTAGATGCTCTTGCCGCCGGTGCCGTTGTGGTTGGTGAAGTCACCGCCCTGGAGCATGAAGGCCGGGATCACGCGGTGGAAGCCGGAGCCCTCGTAGCCGAAGCCGTGCTGGCCGGTGGCCAGCTCGCGGAAGTTGCGGGCGGTCTGCGGGACGACGTCGTCGTACAGCTTGAAGACGATGCGGCCGGCCGGCTCATCGTTGACGGTGATGTCGAAGAAAACGTTGGAAGACATGCAGGGATGATGGCACGATCATCTGCTTTTCGTGCGGTACCCCCGGCCGGGTGAGTTCGGACGCGGCCGTGTTATCCGCCCCGCGGAACCGGGCATGTGACCCGGTTCACGCCTCCTCGGCCGGAGCCGGGAGGGCTACCATCGGTGTCGGCTTCGGACCTTGGTGCGGGACGACCTGGACGGCGGGGTGGACGGCATGCGGATCGGCGAACTGGCCCGGCGGACGGGCGTGAGCGAGCGCTCGCTGCGCTACTACGAGCAGCAGGGCCTGCTGGCCGCCCGCCGCACCGAGGGCGGCCACCGGGAGTACCCGGAGGCCGCCGTCGACCGGGTGGTGCACATCCAGGAGCTGTTCGCGGCCGGCCTGCACAGCCGCACCATCTACAAGATCCTCCCCTGCATGCGGGACTCCGACGGCAGCCCGAACGAGATCGCCACTCCGCTGCTGGTCGACGAGCTCACCGCGGAGCGCGAGCGGATCGACCGGACGATCAGCGACCTGCTGCGCTCCCGCGAGGTGCTGGACGAGGTGATCGCGGCCGCCTCCGGGCAGCCGCCGTCCGCCTCCTCCGAGGCCGCCTGACGGGTGCCGGGGCGGGTCGGACGCGCCCCGGGGGCCCTCAGGCCCGCGGCTTGCGGGCCAGCAGGTAGGCCTGCGGGGTCTTCTCGTCCCCCTCCGGCTCGCGGACCGTCCGGGAGGTGACCGGCAGACCGGCCTCCCGGGCCAGCTCCTCGACCCGCTCCGGCCGCAGCCGGCGGAAGTCCAGCGCCACCGGGTGGCCGAACGGCCGGTCCAGGTGCAGGGGCTGGTCGCCGACCTGGAAGGCGAGCATCAGGTGGCCGCCGGGGGCGAGCACCCGGGCGAACTCGGCGAACACCTCGGGGAGCCGCTCCGCCGGGGTGTGGATGATCGAGTACCAGGCCAGCACGCCGGTCAACTCGCCGTCCCGGAACGGGAGGTCGAACATCGAGCCGACGCTGAACGGCACCTCCGGGTGGGCCTGCCGGGCCAGCTCGACCATCCGCGGCGAGAGGTCGATCCCGTGCACGTCCACGCCGAGCCGGTGCAGCGGGCCGGTCATCCGGCCCGGGCCGCAGCCGACCTCGGCCGCCCTGCCGTCCGGCCGCTCGGCGCGGACCAGGTCGGCGAAGAGCGCCAGCATCGCCCGGTCCGTCGGCATCCCGCTCAGCGCGTCCCGGAAGCGCTCGGTGTACTCGGTGGCGATGGCGTCGTAGAACACCCTGGTCTCGGCGAGGAAGTCCGGCTCGGTCATGGTCCGGGACCCTACCCGGCGGCCGCCGAGCGCGGCACCGATCGCGGCACCGATCGCGGCAACCGGCCCGAGGGGCACGGGAGACGGCACGACCGTCGCGCTACAGCTCCCGTTCCGCCACCGCCTGGTCGCCGCTGAACTCGCCGGTCGGGCGGAAGCCGAGGCGGGCGTAGAACTCCGCCGGGCCGTCCGGGCCGGGGACGTAGCTGACCGTCGCCCGGGTGCCGCCACGGCGGCGGATCTCGGCGCAGACCTGCTCGACGGCGAAGCGGCCGTAGCCGCCGCGCTGCTGCTCGGCGTCGATCAGCAGCCGCCACAGGCCGGAGCGGGGGAGGTCGCCCGGGCGGTCGGGGTGGAAGGTGATGTCGAAGAAGGCCATCACGAAGCCGACCGGCCGGTCGCCGTCCAGGATCAGCCGGGGCCAGGCGGTCTCCCCGTACGCGTACGCCTCGGCCAGCGACTTCACCACCGGCGCGACCAGGCCCTCCTGGTCCGGGCGGACCCGCAGGGCGAGAGCGGCGTCGACGTTCGCGGGGGTGATGGGGGCCAGGCTGAGCACGGCGGGCGCGGAGGACATGGCGGGCAGCCTACGGAGCACGGCTGCCCGCCGTCGCGCGGTTTTCCGTCGGGGCGCGGGGCCTACGGGAGGTTGCGGGCCATCACGATCCGCTGGACCTGGTTGGTGCCCTCGTAGATCTGCGTGATCTTCGCGTCACGCATCATCCGCTC
>NZ_JBEXJK010000520.1:0-5099 GCF_040609095.1 Kitasatospora sp. NPDC004799 | reverse complement strand
GCTCGGATGTCGGCGTTCTCGGCGCGGACGTGGCTGCGCGTGGCGCGTTCGAAGGCGCGGGCGGCTTCTCGGAGTTCGGTCCGGGTGGCGGCCGGGGAGGTCTGGGCGAGGGCGTCGAGGAGTTCGCCGGCGCCGACGAGCTGGGCGGCGGCTTCGTCGTCGTCCTGGTCAAGGACGGCGAGGGTGCGCTCGGCGACACCGGCGGCATCCCGACGGCCTCGGGCGGGAGCGGAGCGGGCGGTGCGGGCCGGACGGTCGTCCGGCTCCGGGGTTGCGGTGGCCGGTGCGGCTTCGAGGCGGCGGCGGATTCGGGGCAGGGAGAGGTCGGGGGCGAGCTTGGACCCGGAGAACCAGATGGGCTCGCCGGTACGGTTGCGGTCGCCGGGCAGGGCGACGTTGTAGCCGATGAGGTCACCGGATGGCAGATGGCGGAGCTTCACGCGCAGGCCGGCTTCGCGTAGGCGGGTGAAGAACTCCTGCTCGTTGTCGGCTCCTGCGAGGGCTTGGCGGACAGCTTCGCGCAGGGTTTCCCGTGGGGTCTCGGTGCGGCCGGTGCGTTCGGCTTTGAAGTGCTCCTGGCTGGTGGGGTTCTTGGCGGCGGTGCCGTCGCCGGGGTTGAGCCGGCGCAGGCCGTACTCCTTCTCTATGAGGCGGGCTTCGGCCTGGGCCTTGCGCCGGTCGAAGGAGAGGTTGGCGAGACGGCCGTCCTGACGGACGAGGGTGGCGGCGATGTGGATGTGGTCGTCGGCGTGGCGGACGGCGACCCAGCGGCAGGCAGCAGTGTCGCCTTCGGGGGCGATGCCGGTGGCGTGGACGATGCGCCGGGCGATGGTGGCCCACTCGGCGTCGTCGAGGTACCGGTCACCGGGGGCGGTTCGGAGCGAGCAGTGCCAGATGCTGGTGGCCGGTGCCTGCTGGCCGAGGGCTTTGACCGGCTGGTCGAGCTGGTTGGCGAGCTTGGCGACCTGGTGGCGCTCCGGGTTGGGGCCCGGGTCGGGCGCGAAACCGTTCCAGGAGGCGACAAGGTGCTGGTCGGTGTGCTCCTCGTGCCTGCCGGGGCCGAAGAGGTAGTCGATGAGCGGGAAGGCGCGGTCGGTGCCGGTGCGGATCTTGGGGATCACCTGCGGATGAGCCAGTCGACGGCGCCGTCGACCGCGTCGATTGAGGCTTCGACGCGGGCCAGGAGCTGCCGCAGCTCGGCGCCCGGCTGGCCTCCGGCGTTCACGTAGTGGGCGAGCTGGTTGAGGTTGTTGCCCACGGCGCCGAGCTGGCGGTTGGACTCCATGAGTTCCTGGATGCCGCGCCGGTAGTCGGCGACCGCGGCGCTCGGGTCGGTGCTCGTGGCGGCGGCGAGGGTGGCGGCCGCCGAGAAGCCGCCCGGGGCGAGGTCCGCGTAGTCGGCGGCCTGTTGGACTGCGGCCCACTCGGCGTCGCTGAAGCGCAGGCTGACGCAGGTGCGACGCTGGCTGGTGTGGCGGGGACGGCGGCGGCGCGAGCTGGCGCGGGCAGCGGTCGGCTGCTGCTCGTCCTCCCCCGTGGTCGGCACCCCTGGGCCGACTCCCCGGCCGGCAGCAGGCCCCCCTGGGTCTGCCGCCGACCGGAGTGCCGCCGACCCATTCGGGGCGGTGGCGGGGTAAGCATGGCTTACCCCACAACTTGCTCCGCCAGGAGCCCGATCGCGGTCGCTCTCCGGTCCAGGGGTGGTGCTGTCCTGGGCGGCGGCGGTCATCGGCTGGCCTCGGTGTCGTGCTGGCGGATGTCGAGGAGCAGTTCCTCGATGAAGTCGAGGGCGAGGACGGGGTGGTGGAGGGTCCAGGGGCGGGAGCGCCGGTCGTGCTGGACACTGCGGGCGCCGTCCGGGCCGGTTTCGACGCGGTGGAGGTGGCCGCGATGGGTGAGGACGGCAAGCCAGGCGTCCGCCTCGGCCCAGGTCGCGGGGGTGGTGCGCATGGTGGGGTGCTCCCGTTCAGCGGTGGTGTGGGCAGGTGACCGCCGGGGTGGCTTGGTCGGTCACCCCGGCGATCCGGTGTCGGTCAGTCCCGGCTGGCGGTGACCGGCTGACCGTGCTGTTCGCGGAGCTGAGCCATCAGCCGGGTCAGCGTGTCGCTGGACAGCGGGATCTGCTGACCGCGGATCGCCTCGGCGACCACCTTGCGGGTCAGCTTGTCCTCTTCCCTGACCGCCTGCCGTGCGATCTTCAGCAGGTCCTCGGTGTCCAGGTCAGGGCGGCGGTCACCGTCCCGGTCAGTGACCTGCGGAGCGGTGACCGAGGGCTTGACCGGCTGACCGGCGACCTCGGCAAGGCTGACCTGCGGGGCGGTGACCGGCTTCTTGTCCACCGGTCGCTCGGTGACCGGCGCCGTGGTGTCCGGGTGACCTCGCAGGTCAGAGGGCTTGGTCAAGCTGACCGAGCTGACCGGGTTCAGCTGGGGCTGCGGCCTCGGTGCAGTGACCGGATGGCTGACCGGCTGCCCGCCCTCCGGGTGGCCGGCGCTGTCCTGACCGCTGGTCAGTGCGGCCGGTCGCTCGGTCAGGTCAGCCTTGGTGGTGGTCTGACCGGGGTCACCCTCTGCGGCTCGGTCACCGTGACCGTCCGGGTCAGCGAGGCTGACCGGTCCGCGAGCGATGAGGATGTAGAGGTGGACGGCGCCGGCCAGGGCGAGCGGGGCGATCGTGGAGAGCACCGCGACCACCGCGTCGCCCAGCCGCAGACCTCCGTCTCCGGCGTGCAGCTGGTTCAGCCGGATCGCGTGCAGGGCGTTGGCCCACAGGCTCGCCCCGGTGGCCACGCCGAAGAGCGTCCAGACGTAAGCGCGGGCGCGCAGCGGGGCGTCGCGCAGGACGAGCAGAGCGCGGACACCGTAGGCGATGAAACCGTCGATGACCAGCGGGAAGAGGTAGGTGAGGGGGCCTCGGACGTGGATGGCGACTGCCATCTGCTGGAGGGCGTCGTACGAGAGCGCGCAGCCGGCGGCGCCGAGGGCGATGACGACGGCGCGGTCCCAGCCGGTGATGCGGGCGGAGGCCGGTATCGCGGCGGTGGCGTTCACGCAGCCGTCCCGTAGGCGTCACGGTTGAGGTGCTCGTTGGTGTCGGCGGGCGAGGCCGTGCGGCCGGCTTCTTCGGCGATCCGCCGGTGGCGTATCGCGCGGCCGGTCTCGCGGTAGAGCCGTAGGGCGTGCTCTTCGGTGATCTTGAGGAGCCAGGCGAGGCGTTCGACGGGGACGTCCTGGCGGTAGCCCGCGAGGACGACGGCGCGGCGCTCGGCCCGGGTGAGGTGGATGTCGCGTCCGGCGAGGGTGTCGTTGACGCGGCTGTAGTCGAGGCGGTCGTTGATCTTGGCGTGCAGGGGTTCGCGTTCCTCCTCGGTGAGGCCGCCCCGGATGCCGTGGGTGTCGCCGGCTTCGAGGGCGGCGTCCAGGCAGGCACGGGCGACCGGGCATTGGGCGCACAGGGCCTTGGCAGTGGCGATCCTGTCGGCGTCCTCCGGCCCGGGGAAGAAGGTCTCCGGGTCGACGGGGTTGTACTCGGTCGGGGTGCAGACGGCCTGGTCCTGCCAGGAGTGGTCGCCGAGGGCGCGGTGGCGGGCAGGGCTGGTCGTGGTGGTCATGAGAGGTTGCTCCGATCGCTCTCCGCGCGCGAGGTCGGCGTCGGCGGAGAGGTGCGCTGGGTCGGTGGAGGTCGGGCGGCTCGCCGTGGTTGCGGGCGGCCGGGCGCGGCGGCGGCTCAGGCGGCGCGCGGGAGGCGTCTGCGGTCGACCGGCTCGAACGCGACCCGGGTGGTCATCTGGGCGAGCCGGGAGGTGACACGGTCACCGAGGCAGGTACGCAGGTCCTTGATCGGCAGGTTGGTGGTGATCAGGGTCGGGAGCAGGCTGTTGTAGCGGCGGTTGATCAGCCGGTAGGTCTGCTCTTCGACGAACTCCGAGCTCTTGGCGGCGCCGAGGTCGTCGAGGATCAGCAGCGGCACCCGGCTGTAGGCGGCGAGGACCCGCTCGGCGTCGGTGTCCGAGCTCGGCCGCAGTTCGGCGTAGAGGTCGGCGGCGGTGGTGGCGCGCCAGCGCACGCCGATGCCGGCCTGGACGAGGGCGCGGACGGCACCGTACGCCTCGTGGGTCTTGCCCGCGCCGACCACCCCGGCCATCAGCAGGCTGGGGCCGGTGGCGACCTGGCAACGGGCGCCGAGGCTCGGGGCGGCGGCCTGGGCGGCGACCTGCCGCACCCAGGCGAGCACCTGGGGGTGCTGGGCGACCGCGTCGCGGTAGCGCGGCGGCAGCCCGGCGGACAGGGCTTCCTCCGGCGAGTACGGCTCCGGCTCGTCCGGGAGGGCGTCGACCGTGTGCTGGTCGATGCCCCGGGCGGCGAGGATGCGGGCCATCCGGTCGAGCACCGAGGGGGCGTCGGCGAGGGTCTGCGGGTCGCGGTGGGTGCGCATCACAGCTCCTCGGCGTAGGCGACGGCGGCGTCGACCGGGTTGGTCCACGCCTGGTGGGCGGGCACGTTAGGCCGGATCCCCGGCCGGGCCAAACCGGCGCCTCGTGCGTTCATGGCGTCGTTGACCAGGCTCGGCAGCCGGGACGGGTGGCCCTGGATCTCGGCGTAGCGCCGCAGCCCGGAGCGGATGTGCTCGGCGGCGATGCCCTCGTTCAGCAGGGTCTTGATGACCTTGCCGAGGTGGCCGAGCACGCTGCCCGGCGGGCGCTCGGCGCAGGCGGCGACGTACTCGCCGATCAGCTGGCCGGCCGAGACGGTATCCGCGTCGGGCGCCTGGCGCCCCGTAGGGGAAGAAGATCCAGGATCCAAGATCCTGGATCCAGGCGCCGAGCCCTCGTCGAGGGTTCGGCAAACCTTCGGGGAGACTTCGCCGAATGCCGCCTGACCTGCGGCTTTCCGGGGAGTCGGAACCGATTTGCGCTCGGCGTCGATCGCCTGGTCCGCCGGTTCGGCGGGGGGCGCCGGGAAGTGCTCCCTCGGCTGCTGGAGAGCTGGCGGAGGATTCGCCGAGGTCTCGGCGAATCAGACCCCCGGCACCGGGCCGCCACCGCCCACCCGCCCCCGCCCGCAACCCGGGGGGCCCCCGGGTATGGAAGGGCCCGTGAG
>NZ_JBEXJK010000519.1:0-5127 GCF_040609095.1 Kitasatospora sp. NPDC004799 | reverse complement strand
GTTCGCGCCCCCGGCCGTCCGCGGCTCAGCGCGGCGGCACCGGGTCCGCCCCGCCCCTGCCCGGGCGGCAGCGCAGCAGCCGTCCGGCCGTCAGCCGGGCCCCGCGCAGCGCCCCGTGCCGGTGCAGCGCCTGCACCGCATAGGTCGAGCAGGAGGGCGTGTACGGGCAGCAGGCCGGACGGCGGGGGCTGACCTCGGTGCGGTAGTAGCGGACCGCGCCGTACAGCACCCCGGCCGCGAACCCGCGCGGGGCCGGGGCGGAGGGGTCGGCCGTCCGGTGCCCGCGCCCTCCGGTGAGGGCGAAGCGGACGCCGGAGGCCATCATCACCGGGATCAGGGCGATCATGCAGGGGTCGGCGAGCTCGCAGCAGCCGTCGCCGCAGCAGTCCAACCCCTCGTTCCGCAGGTGCTTGCGCCGCTTGGCCTTGCGGTCCTCCTCCTTGCGGTAGCGCTCCCGGTACGCCTCCCAGGCCCGGCGCTGCTTGGTCCGGCGGGTCCGCTCCGAGGCGGGCAGCCACCACCAGGCGCGCTCCGGGCGGGCCGGCGGGAAGTGGGCGCCGAGATCCGGCGTCGGGTCGGACACTGCTGACGATCCCCTCGTTCGCTCCGCCGGGGACCGGCCCCCGACGATCCGGGCAAGATTATCCGAAGATCATCTGCCCGGATCCGTCCAGCGGCCACCGGCCCACCCGTCCGCTCAGCCGCCGAGGTTGAGCGAGGGGAAGAGGTCCTCGAACGGCTGGGTGGTCACCGACACGCTCCGGGAGAACGGGTTGTCGAAGTCCCAGATCATGAACAGCAGGAAGGCGATCAGCACGCTGAAGCAGAGCGCCAGGGTCAACTCCCTCGGCGTACGCCGGATCTGGAGCGCGAACAGCATGCCGACGGTCACCACCGCACCGCCGATCAGGCCGAGCCAGACCACGCCGGGCATGGTCGGCCCGGCGTTCTGCCCGCGCGAGTCACGGGCCTCGGAGGTCTGGCTGATCCGGTCCATGATCGGCTGGTAGGACTGCGACTCCAGGTCGGAGGCGGGCGGCCGGGTGGCGACGTCGTTCTGGAGCTTCTGGAGCAGCTGGTCGCCCTTCTCGGTGATCTCGCCGTTCTTCTTCATGTAGTCCCACTCGGTGTTCACCACGTACGAGACGTAGGCGTCCACGTCGGCCCGGACCTGGTCCCGGAACTCCACCGGGTAGACCACCGCGCGGTCGCTCACCTCGCGCAGCGACTGCGCCTCGCGGAACAGGTCGTCCTGTGCGGCGCCGCGCGCCTCCCAGACACCCGCGATGGCGAGACCGAGGACGATCGCGTAGACCACCCCGATCATCATCGTGATGTACTCGATGACGTCCGGGGTCTCGTCGGTGCTCTCCTCGATCGGCCGGTGCTGCCTGAGCACCACCACCGCCACCACGACGGCACAGGCCGACGCCATGGCGATGATCAACGCCACCCACTCGGACATGGGAACTCCCTTCTCTGGCTTGGCTTGTGACGGAATACGGAAAGGTCGAGGGCGGAGCGGACCCCGTCCCGGTCCGGCCCTGTTCGGACGGAGCCCGCCCGGTCCTTCCCGACGGACCGCCGTCCGGGGCCGGGCGGCGGGCCGTCAGGGGACGGTCAGGACGAACCCGCGCGGCCACCGCGTCCCCGGCCGCCGTGGCCCGGTCGCAGGGCCGCCGCGGCGATCACGGCGGGGACCATGATCAGCAGCATCGTGGTGGTCATCGAGATGCCCTGGTGGTGCCGGGCGATGGGCGCGGGCTTCGCCGCCGGGGCGTGGAACACCGGTCGCGCCGACGGGGTCGGCCACAGCGGGCTCGGGCGCGCCGGGCTCGGCGAGGCCGCGGGGCTGGGGGCCGCCGGGCTGGGCGCGGCCGGACTCGGGGCCGCGGGCGCGGGGGCCGGCGGGGCCGGGACGGGTACGGCCGGTGCGGGGGCGGGCGCCGCGGGAGCGGGTGCGGCCGGAGCGGGCGCCGGTGGCGGTGCGGGGGCCGGTGACGCCGGGGGCGCGGGTGACGCGGGCGCCGGGGTCGGAACCGGCGTCGGGCTGGGGGACGGCACGGTCGGTGACGGCGTCGGGGTGGGGGTCGGGCTCGGGGTGGGGCTCGGCGTCGGTGTAGGAGTCGGAGTCGGTGTAGGAGTCGGAGTCGGGGTGGGAGTCGGGGTGGGCGTAGGAGTCGCGGTGGGCGTGGGCGTGGGCGTGGGTGTAGGGGTCGGCGACGGCGTGGGCGTGGGGGTGGGCTTCGGGCTGGGGCTGGGACAGGGGTGCGGGTGGTGGTGATGGTGGTGGTGCCAGCCGTGGCCGTCGTACCAGCCGTCGCCGTACCCGTCGTCGTACCCGTCGTCGTGGTCGTCGCCGCCGTGGTCGTCACCGCCGTGGCCCGGCCCGACCTGCGCGGGCCCGCTCTGCCCCCCGACCGGCAGCCCGGTCCCGCCCCGCAGCCCCGCCGGACGCGCGGGCGAGGAGAAGGGCGGCGTGGGGAAGGACGGTGACGCGAAGGGCGGCGAAGGGATCGGAGGTGCGGTGGGCTTCCCCGTGGGCTTGGGCGTCGGCTTCACCGTGGGCTTCGGAGTGGGCGTCGCCGTGGGCTTCGGGGTCGGCTTGGGCGGGTGGCAGGGGTGGTGCCAGTGCGGCGGCTTGGGCCCCGGGTGCCCCGGCCCGAAGCTCGGCGCGACGCTGACCTGGAGGTCCACGTCCACGCCGACGGTCACCTGCCCGCCCGGCCGCACCGACGTCGAGGTGTCGGTCTCGGTGCAGACGCAGATGTCCACCACCGGGCCGTGCGGGTACCCGCCCGCGTTCCCGGCGCCGGACGCGGTCGCGCCGCCGGCCAGCGCGCAGATCGCGACCACCCCGGCCGCCGCACCGAACAGCCGTACCCGCCGTCCGGGGGCCGCTCCCCCGCCACCGGTCGGTATCCGGCGGATCTGCCGGCGCTCGGGCATGGGCTCCACACACCTCTCGGGTCGTCCGGGGAGGACGGGACGGGCTCGGGCCGACCGGCCGCGAAGGAACGGGGAAAGGGAACGGACAGAAGGAGCAGAACAGGCGGATAGGTCGAATCCGGTCGCAACCCTGGCAGGAGTTCCACCGGGTACGACCAGAAGTGATCAGACACGGTCAGGCGGACGGCCCGCCCTCGGGGGCGGACCGTCCGCCGTCAGGTCAAACGATCTTCGAGCCGACCGGTTACGGCCCGCGCTCGCCGTTCCGCCCGCTCAGTGGCGGGTGTGCGCGATCTCCACGTTCTCCAGCACGCCGACCGCGTCCGGCACCAGGATGGCGGCCGAGTAGTAGGCGCTGACCAGGTAGGAGATGATCGCCTTCTCGTCGATGCCCATGAAGCGGACCGAGAGCGACGGCTGGTACTCGTCCGGGATGCCGGTCTGGTGCAGGCCGATGACGCCCTGGTTGTCCTCAC
This sequence comes from Kitasatospora sp. NPDC004799, assembly GCF_040609095.1. Taxonomy (NCBI): domain Bacteria; kingdom Bacillati; phylum Actinomycetota; class Actinomycetes; order Kitasatosporales; family Streptomycetaceae; genus Kitasatospora; species Kitasatospora sp. NPDC004799. Next base: position 1,702 of record NZ_JBEXJK010000519.1, on the reverse strand, counting down.
CGGTACGGATCACGATGATCGAGCTCGTGTTCTCCTTGGTGATCGGGATCTTGTTGCACGGCAGGATCGGCACCCCGCGCCAGGCCGGCACCTGCTGCCCGCCGAGGTCGACGTGGGTGGGGTAGAGCCCGCGGGCGTTGAACTCCCGGCCGATCGCGGCGATGGTCCGCGGGTGGGCGAGCAGGTAGTCGGGGTCGCGGCGGCGGTTGAGCAGCTCGTCCAGGTCGTCCGGGGTGGGCGGGCCGGAGTGGGTCTGGATGCGCTGGTCGAAGTCGGCGTTGTTGAGCAGGCCGAACTCCGGGTTGTTGACGATCTCGTGCTCCTGGCGCTCGCGCAGGGCCTCGATCGTCAGCCGCAGCTGGTGCTCGGTCTGGTTCATCGGCTGGTTGTACAGGTCCGCGACGCGGGTGTGGACCTTCAGGACGGTCTGCGCGACGCTCAGCTCGTACTCGCGCGGCTTGAGCTCGTAGTCCACGAAGGCGCCGGGCAGCTCGTACTCGCCGTGATGGCCGGCCGACATGGCGATCTCGGCCTCGCCGCGCTCGTTCTGCGCCTGGAGCGGCAGGGCCAGGAAGGCCTGGAGGTGCTCCTGAAGGCTGGGCGCGTTGTCCCGGATCGCGGCGAAGTCCGCCCGGCTCAGCGTCAGGGCGACACCGGCGGTGGCGGTCTTGGCGGTGAACTCCCAGACGGCGTCGGGGTTCAGCAGCGCGTCCTCGCCGAAGCGGTCGCCGTCGCCGGCCACGCCGACCACGGTCTCGTCACCGTACTTGCCGGTGCCGATCTTGTTGACCTTGCCGTGCGCGATCAGGAAGATCTTGTCGGCGGCGTCGCCCTGGGTGGTGAGCACCTCGCCGGGGCCGAAGTCCCGCTGCTGGCAGCGGTCGGCCAGGGCGGTGAGGACCTCCTCGTCCTCGTAGCCGCGCAGCAGGGCCAACTCGCCCAGCTCGCCCGGGATCACCCGGACCTGGGAACCGGTCTTGACGAACTCCACCACCCCGTTGCCGACGGCGTAGGTGAGCCGACGGTTGACGCGGTAGGCGCCACCGGCCGCCTGGACCCAGGGGAGCACCTTGAGCAGCCAGCGGGAGGTGATCTCCTGCATCTGCGGTGCGGACTTGGTCGTGGTGGCAAGGTTCCGGGCAGCAGCCGTCGCAAGGCTCTGCTGCTTGGCCTGCACTGCCTCCGGGCTCGTGTCCACGGTCATCGGCAGGGCTCTCCATTCCTGTGATCGGGTCACGCGTCCAGGGGCATCACAGCCCGCCCTGAGCGCATGTCATGACGGATCATCAGATCCGCATACTGGTGGGGGCGTTGGCGAATTTCGCGAAGTGCGGCCACCGTCTCCCGGCGGCCCATCCGGAACCCTAGATCACCAGAACCCGGCGGAGCGCGTACGCAGGCCCACTACCCCCCGATAGGGTGAATCTCGCCCGGTCCGCCCCCATGGCCCCGCAAACTCCAGGAACATCCGTTCGCCCCGGCGGTCCCCGTGCCTCCGACGGGTTTCCCGCCCCGGCCGGGGCGCCGCCGGACGGCCCGGCGGCCCTCGCCCGGCGTCAACCCGGCGCACCGTCCCGACGGCGCCGCGGACACGCCTCGGCGCACCCGGGGGCGCGTCCCCCGCCGCCGACACCACCAAGATCGCCCGCTGGCTGTCCGAGATCGTCCGGAAGGTCGAGCCGAAGGACGGCGAGATCGTGGC
>NZ_JBEXJK010000518.1:0-5128 GCF_040609095.1 Kitasatospora sp. NPDC004799 | reverse complement strand
CTGCCGCGCCGCCGGCCTGCTGGCCGCCGTGGGCCAGCGTCCACTCCGGGGCGGCGCCGACCCGGTCGGCCACCGTGGTGCCGTCGCGCAGCGGGACGGTGGCCGACAGCTCGGCGGCGGTCAGCTCCTCGGTGCGCTGCTGGACGCTGCCGTCCGGGCCGATCACCGCGCTGATGCCGCTGGTGGCGGCGATCAGCACCGCCCGGCCGTGCTCGACGGCCCGCAGCCGGCTCATCGCCAGCTGCTGCTCGGGCTGGCCGGTCTTCGCGTAGGTCGCGTTGTTGGTCTGGACGACCAGCACCCGGGCGCCGCTGTCCACCGTGTCGCGGACGATCTCGTCGTACGCGACCTCGAAGCAGATCACGTCGCCGATCCGGGCCGGGCCGAGCTGCATCACGCCGTTGTGGTCGCCGGGGTAGAAGTCCCGGGCGACCCGCTGGAGGCGGGTGACCACCTTCATCAGCTGGGCGCGGAAGGGCACGTACTCGCCGAACGGGACGGGGTGCTGCTTGGTGTAGGAGGCGCCGGGGCCGGTGACCGGGTCCCAGACGATGCCCTCGTTCTGGACGTGCTGGGCGTCCGGGCCGTCCACCAGGGTGCCGACCAGGGTGGGCACGCCGATCGCCCTGACCGCCTGGTCGATCCGCTGGCGGGCCAGCGGATCGCTGAACGGGTCGAGGTCGGAGGAGTTCTCCGGCCAGATCACGATGTCGGGGCGCTCGACCGTGCCGGCCGCGATGTCGGCGGCGAGCCGCTCGGTGGCCGAGGCGTGGTTGTTGAGGACCATCATCGGGCGGCCCAGGAAGTCCATGCCCGGGTTGGGCACGTTGCCCTGGACGATGGCGACCTTGACGGTGTCGGCGGCGGCCGTGGGGACCGGGACGAGGTACCCGGCGAGCAGCGCGGCCACCCCGCCGAGCGCCGCCAGGGCGGCCGCCTTCGGGGCCCTGCCCGGCCCGCGCAGCCGCAGCGCGGCCCAGGCCAGCAGGGCGCCGGAGAGGGCGACCGCGAAGGTCACCAGCGGCGCGCCGCCGAGCGCGGCCAGCGGGGTGTACGGGGTGGCGGTGTTGGCGAAGGCGAGCCGGCCCCAGGGGAAGCCGCCGAGCGGCAGCCGGTCGCGGGCCCACTCCTGGGTGATCCACAGGCAGGCCGCCCAGAGCGGCCAGCCGGGCAGCCGGGAGGTGCCGGCCAGGGCGCCGCCGAGCAGGGCCAGGAAGAGCGACTCCACAACGGACAGGCCGATCGTGGCGTCCCAGCCGACCACCCGCAGCCAGCTGAGCAGCATCAGGAAGAACGGCAGGCCGAAGGCGAAGCCGGTCCACAGGCCCTGCCGGAAGGTCCGGCCCCGGGTGAGCAGCGAGAGCGCGGCGACGCCGAGCAGCGACAGCGGCCACAGGTCGTACGGCGGGAAGGCCAGCGCCAGCAGCAGGCCGGCCAGGGCGGCCAGGCCGGTCCGGGGGAGCCCGGCGCGGACCTTGGCGAGCACGCGGGCTCCACGGCCCGGTCGGGGCGCCGGCCGCGGCGGCTCGGGGACGGCCTCGGGCCGTTCCTGGGTCACGGGAGTGGCCACCGGCGCACCATCTTCCTGGGGCTTGCTGTTCGGACGCTGTGCGAAGAAGGTACCCCGGAACGGCGGTGGCCCGTGAGGTCAGGGTGGTGGTGGGTTCGGGGTGGTCGGGCGGTCAGCGCGGGGCGTAGCGGAACTCCCCCAGCGGCCAGTGGCCGGTGAGCCAGTCGGAGACGGCGCGGTACAGCGGGGCGTCCAGGTGGGCGCGGTCGGCCCGGACCCAGGAGCTGACCGAGACCAGGGGCGGGTTCTCCCGGTCCGGGTAGATGTAGACGCAGCCGATCACCTCGTCGCCGTCCGGTTCCAGGACGGTGTACGTGAAGCCGGTGCGGGCCTCGAAGTCGGCGGCGTGGCGGCGCAGGTCCTCGCGGTTCCGCTCCGGCGGCATCCCGTCCAGGGGCGGCCAGCTGCGGCCGGCCCAGCCGGGGGTGGTGCGGATGTGGGGGATGCTGCGGGCGCCTGCGGTGGGGGACCGTCGGATCAGCGTGCGGCGTTGGGGTGCGTGCATCGCAAGGCGGAGGAGGGAGCCACTGCGGAGCATTGGCGACCGACGACAACGCGGCGAGGTGCGTGCCCCGGCGTCGCACGCCCGATGCTCCCCGCCGCAGGTGCCCCTGACCAGGCGGCGTGGTCGGAGGCGTTGTGCTGCTCGCCCAGGGGCTCCAGGCGGAACTCCGGGGCGAGCAGCTCGCGCGGGACGGTGAAGTCGGCGGGTACCAGGTCGGTCATGGGGGTCAAGCTACGGACCGGGGCGCCGCCGTTCCACCCGGTTTTACCGCTGGTAGACGGTGCGGCCGCGGACCACGGTGCGCAGGCAGGTCGGCAGCGGGTGGCCCGGGGTGAGGTCGGGCAGGCCGGGGGTGCCGGAGCGCGGGTCGGTGGACCAGCCGGCCACCCGGGAGTCGGGGGCCTGGACGACCAGCTCGCCGGCCGCCCAGATCGCGTAGCTGGCGACCGCGCCGGGGACGAGCACGCCGTCCTGGTCCCGGCCGACGGCGCGCCAGCCGCCGCGGGTGTGGGCGGTGAAGGCGGCCCGCACCGAGATCCGGTGGTCCAGGGTCCGGTGGAAGGCCGCCGCGCGGACGGTGCCCCAGGGGTCGAGCGGGGTGACCGGGGCGTCCGAGCCGAAGGCCAGCGGGACGCCGGCCCGCAGCAGGGCGGCGAAGGGGTTGAGGGCGGCCGCCCGGTCGGCGCCCAGGCGCTGGGCGTACATGCCCTCCGGGCCGCCCCAGGCGGCGTCGAAGGCGGGCTGGACGGAGGCGGTCAGGCCGAGCTCGGAGAAGGCCGCGACGGCCTTGTCGTCCAGCGCCTCGGCGTGCTCGACGCGGTGCCGCAGGGCCTTGACCCGGTCGGCGCCGACCCGGGCGCCGGCCGCCCGGACGCCCTCGACGACGGCGGCGACGGCCGCGTCGCCGATGGCGTGGAAGCCGGCCTGGAGCCCGGCCTCGGTGCAGGCGGCGACGTGGTCGGCGACCTGCTCGGCGGTCAGGTAGGCGGTGCCGGTGTGCTCGGCGTCGGCGTACGGGGCGTGCAGGCAGGCGGTGCGCGAGCCGAGCGCGCCGTCCACGAAGAGGTCGCCGCCGGCGCCCACCGCACCGAGCCGGCGGGCGGTCTCGACACCGCCCAACTCGCCCCAGTAGCCGAAGACTTCGGGCCCCTCGCCGTCGGCCGCGAGGGCCAGCAGGGCGGCCAGGTCGTCCTCCGAGGAGATCTCCGGGCCGGCGCACTCGTGCAGGGCGCCGATGCCCAGCTCGGCGGCGCGGGCCAGGGTGGCGCGCTGGGCGCGGCGGCGCTGCTCGGGGGTGAGGCGGGCCAGCGCGGTCCGCCGGACGGCGTGGTGGGCGTCCTTGGTGAGCGGGCCCTCGGGGTCGAAGCCGGGCGCCTCGGCCAGGCCCTCGGTGAGGGCGCGCAGGGCGGTGGTGGCGAGCGCGGAGTGCACGTCGGTGCGGGACAGGTAGAGCGCGGCGCCGCGGGCGGCGGCGTCGAGTTCGGCGAGCGTGGGCGGGCGGCCCTCGGGCCAGCCGGTCTCGTCCCAGCCGTGGCCGATCAGCACCCCGCCGGGCTCGGGCCGGGCGTCGACGAAGGCGGTGACGGCGGCCAGGGCGGCGGCGAGCGAGGGGCTGCCGGTGAGGTCGAGCCCGGTGAGCGCCAGGCCGGCGGCGGTGGCGTGCACGTGGGCGTCCACGAAGGCGGGGGTGACCAGGGCGCCGTCCAGCTCGACGACCTCGTCGGCGGTCGCGGCGTACGCCTCGGCGGCGCCGTCACTGCCGACCCAGGCGACGTGCCCGCCCTCCACGAGCATCGCGGTGGCGAAGGGGTCGGCGGGGCTGTAGACGGCGCCGCCGCGCAGCAGGACGGTCCGGAAGGTGCGTTCGGTCATGCCGCCAAGTCTGCACCCCACCGGTTCGCGGTCAGAGCTTCGGGGGTCGTGCCTCGTACGGGGTGGACAGCACGACGGTGGTGCGGGTGGAGACGCCGGCGGCGCTGCGGATGCGGGCGAGCAGGTCCTCCAGGTCGCCGGGGGCGCCGACGCGGACCTTGAGTATGTAGTTCTCGTCGCCGGCGACGCTGTGGCAGGCCTCGATCTCGGGCAGGCCGGCCAGCCGCTCCGGGGTGTCGTCCGGGGCGCTCGGGTCGAAGGGTTTGACCGAGATGAACGCGGTCAGCGCCAGGTCGACGGCGTCGGGGTCGATGATCGCGGTGTAGCCGCGGATCACCCCGCGCTGTTCGAGGCGGCGCACCCGCTGGTGCACCGCCGAGGTGGACAGGCCGGTGGCCTTGCCCAGGTCCGTGTAGCTCATCCGGCCGTCCTCGAGGAGCAGCTGGACGATGCGTTGGTCGAGATCCTCCACAGTGCGCAAACCTACCCGGTCGGGAGCACGGGGGGCGCACGCGGTGGCACGGGACGGGACCGCAGGTGCCGGGCGGGCACATGCCGGGTGAATGTGGCATCCGGTGTGGCCAAGGACACACCCGGTGCATCACGGTGCACGGGACCGCAGGGTTATGAGTCCGGATCACAGGGAAGTGCTGGTTGTGGCCCTGGACGACCACGCCGGGCCCGATCCTAGGGGGATCCTCATGCCTGCTACTGACCAGCGTGTGCTGGGTGCCGACGAGACCGACGATATGACCGACCGCGAGGACCTCGCGGTCGACCACGTGCCGGGCACCGACCCGGGCGAGGTGGAGGCCTGGGACGTCTTCCGGGTCAACTGCCCCGAGTGCCGCCGTCCGATCGCCCTGGTGGCGGACGAGGACCGGCTGCCGCAGCACGCCCTGCTGCCGACCGCCTGGAACCCCTTCGCCCCCGCGATCTGCCCGGGTTCGGGCGCGCCGACGGACGACCTGGCCGAGGTCGAGGCCCCGGAGGACGCCGAGCCGACCGGGTTCGCCGCGCTGTTCAAGCTCCCGAGCGGGCTGGACTGGCGCACCCAGCCGTTCTCGCACGCCGTCGCGCACCGCCCGGTGCGGCTCGCCGCGGTCGCCCAGGACGTCCCGGCGGTGCCCGCCATGCCCGAAGCCGTCATCGTCAGCGCCGCCCGTTCGCCGATCGGCCGG
>NZ_JBEXJK010000517.1:0-5130 GCF_040609095.1 Kitasatospora sp. NPDC004799 | reverse complement strand
GATCACCGACGCGCACCTGGAGGGCATCGACCTGTCCAGCTGGAAGGTCGCCTGCAACGGTGCGGAACCGGTCCGGGCCGAGACCCTGCGGGCCTCCGCCGCCGTCCGGGGCGCCCGGACCCGGATCGGCCGGTGCCGGGGACGCGGAAGAGCCCTTGCGGCGACCGCCCCGCCGGTGCCGCCGAGCACCGCGCGACCGTCCGGGCCGCTCGTCGGCGGCCCCGCCCGTCTCCGGGGCAGCGGGCCCGGGGCCCTCGCCGGCCCGGGACGGCGCCCCTCCGGCCGGCGGCGGCGCCTCGGCGTCTGGCGGTCCGTCGGCCGGGGCCACCGCGGCCTCGGGCTCCTCGCGCCGCCGCCGTTGGGTCTCGACGGCGGCCAGCAGCCCCTGGGGCGTCATGCCGTCGTTGAGCGACTCGTAGAGCAGCTCGGCCAGCAGGTAGCCCGGGGCGAGCCGCAGGACGTGGCCGAGCACGACCCGGGCCGTCGCCGTGTCCCCGGCGACCCAGGACGTCCAGGCGAGCAGGGTGAGCGGGGCCACCGCGCAGCCCTCGTACGGCGGCACGGCCCGCCGGGCGAGGAAGCGCCAGAGCCGCTCGGCCGGGGCCAGCTCGGCCGGCCGGGCGTACTCGACGCCGCGGTCCCGCACCAGGCGGTCCCGCAGGGCGAGCAGCAGCTGGGCCGTCCGGTCCGCGTCGAGCTCCCGCGCCCCGGCCCGGAACTCGGCGACGGCCTGGTCGAGCAGGGCGATGCGCTGCTCCCGGGCGAGGGCGTCCACGGCCTCCGCCCGGGCCAGCGCCTCGCGCTGGGCGGCGTCCTCCGGCGGGCCGACCGGATCCAGCCCGCCGATGATCGCCTTCCGGCTGCCGCGCGGCGCCAGGCCGGCGACCGTCGCGGCGGCGGCCGCCGGGCCGGGACCGGGGCCGCGCCGCACCGGATTGCCCGCCGCGTCGCAGCACCCGTCGCCGCGGCAGAGGAAGGACCACCAGCGGCCGCCCGAGACGCACAGCGACTCCTTCACGGCCACGCCCCGGCGCCCGAAGGCCGCCCGGAGGGCGTCCGCCAGCGGCCGCAGCCCGTCCACCACCGGCGGGGCGTGGGCCGCGCCGGGATCCTGGCAGAGGTAGAGGAGCACCTGGAGCGGCCGGGCGCCGTGCCGCTCGGAGAGGGCGACCAGCAGGGCGGCCGTCTCCTCCGCCGCGGCCGGCCACTGCGCGGGCGACCGGGGCAGGTCCGCCCGGATCACCCCGCCCTGGTGCAGGCCGGGGCCGTGGAGCCCGACCGCGACGATGCTGTCGTCGGGGTAGAAGCCCAGGAAGTACGGGAGCAGCTCGGCCATGTCGGCCGGACCGCGCATGACGACCGGCCGGTGCTCGGAGGCCGGGCCGAGGGACAGAATGACGTGTTCGTTGTTCATCGCGTTCATGGCCGCAAGAGTGGACGCAATCCGCGGGCGATGTCGGAACGGACTTTTTTCCTGTGGATAACTCCGCCCCCGAATTTCCCCTCACTCATTCGGCGCAGACGACACTCCCTCCCACGAGTGGATTTTGACTGCCGTTCAGCGGACCAGCGGATGAAATACACCCCGCCTTCCCCCGCTTCCCCTCCCCCGCATTCGTCGCTTGTCGGCGGTACGGGGTTACATGGACGCCATGCAGCAGCCCGACACCCACACCACCGCCACCGCCGACCGCGCCGAGGTCCGGGCGCGGGCCGAGGCCGTCCTGCGCGAGCTCGCCGGCCCCGGAGCCGCCCTGCGCGAGGACCAGTGGACGGCCATCGAGGCCCTCGTGGTCGACCGCCGCCGTGCCCTGGTCGTCCAGCGCACCGGCTGGGGGAAGTCCGCGGTCTACTTCATCGCCACCGCCCTGCTCCGGGCCCGGGGCGCCGGGCCGACGGTGATCGTCTCGCCGCTGCTCGCCCTGATGCGCAACCAGGTCGAGTCGGCCGGCCGGGCGGGCATCCACGCCCGCACCATCAACTCGGCCAACACCGACGAGTGGGCCGCCGTCCAGGAGGAGGTCGCCGCCGGGAAGGTGGACGTCCTGCTGGTCAGCCCCGAGCGGCTGAACAACCCGGACTTCCGCGACCAGGTGCTGCCCGAGCTCGCCGCCTCCACCGGCCTGCTGGTGGTCGACGAGGCCCACTGCATCTCGGACTGGGGGCACGACTTCCGCCCCGACTACCGCCGGCTGCGCACCATGCTCGCGGACCTGCCGCCCGGCGTCCCGGTGCTGGCCACCACCGCGACGGCCAACGCCCGGGTCACCGCGGACGTCGCCGAGCAGCTCGGCACCGGCGCCACCGACGAGCACGCCCTGGTGCTGCGCGGACCGCTCGACCGCGAGAGCCTCACCCTGGGCGTGCTCCCCCTGCCCGATCCGGCGCACCGCCTCGCCTGGCTGGCCGACCACCTCGACCGGCTCCCCGGCTCGGGCATCGTCTACACCCTGACGGTGGCCGCCGCCGAGGAGGTGACGGCCTTCCTGCGCGAGCGCGGCTTCCCGGTGGCCTCCTACTCCGGCCGCACCGAGGACGCCGAGCGCCGCACCGCCGAGGCCGACCTGCTGGCCAACCGGGTCAAGGCGCTGGTCGCCACCTCCGCGCTCGGCATGGGCTTCGACAAACCCGACCTCGGCTTCGTGGTGCACCTCGGCTCGCCCAGCTCGCCGATCGCCTACTACCAGCAGGTCGGCCGCGCCGGGCGCGGGGTGGACCGCGCCGAGGTGCTGCTGCTGCCCGGGCGCGAGGACGAGGCGATCTGGCGCTACTTCGCCTCGCTGGCCTTCCCGCCGGAGGAGCAGGTGCGCCGCACCATCGACGCACTGGCCGAGGCCGGCCGCCCGCTCTCCACCGCCGCCCTGGAGCCCCGGGTGGACCTGCGCCGGGCCCGGCTGGAGACCATGCTCAAGGTACTCGACGTGGACGGCGCCGTACGCCGGGTCAAGGGCGGCTGGACGGCCACCGGCCAGAGCTGGGCGTACGACACCGCCCGCTACGCCAAGGTCGCCGCCTCCCGGGAGGCGGAGCAGCGGGCGATGCGCGACTATGCGGCGGGCACCGGCTGCCGGATGGAGTTCCTGCGCCGCCAGCTGGACGACGAGCAGGCCGCACCGTGCGGGCGGTGCGACAACTGCGCCGGGCCGCTGCACACCCCGGACGTGTCCGCCGAGACGCTGGCCGCCGCCCGGGCCGCACTCGGCCGCCCGGGCGTGACCTTCGAGCCGCGCCGGCTCTGGCCGACCGGGATGGACGCGCTCGGGGTGCCGCTCAAGGGCCGGATCCCGGCGGGCGAGCAGGCGGAGACCGGCCGGGCGCTGGGCCGGCTGTCCGACATCGGCTGGGGCAACCGGCTGCGCACCCTGCTCGCCGAGCAGGCGCCGGACGTGCCGGTGCCCGGCGAGGTGGTGGACGCCCTGGTGGCGGTGCTCGCCGACTGGGCCCGCGGCCCGGGCGGCTGGGCCGGGCCCGCGACCACGGAGGGCGCGCGGCTGGAGCGACCGGTCGGCGTGGTGACGATGGCCTCCTCGACCAGGCCCCAGCTGGTCGGCAGCCTGGGCGCGCGGATCGCCGAGATCGGGCGGCTGCCGCTGCTCGGCCGGATCGAGTACGCCGGCGGGCTGCCCCCGCGCGGCGCCCGCAGCAACAGCGCGCAGCGGCTGCACTCGCTGGCCGGCGCGCTGGTCCTGCCGCCGGAGGTGGAGCAGGCGGTGGCGGCCGCCGGCGGGCCGGTGCTGCTGGTGGACGACCTCGTCGACTCGGGGTGGACGGTCACCGTGGCCGCCCGGCTGCTGCGGCGGGCGGGGGCGGGCGCGGTGCTGCCGCTGGTGCTGGCCGTCCAGGGGTGACGGGACGGCGGAAAGCCGAGTGAAGGAGCCCTCCCCTTCACTCGAATGGCCTAACAGAAAGGATCAGGCGAAGCGATTTCGATCACACCGTCGGAGCGAACCGGGAAAGGAGTGAGCACCATGCCGATGACGGTTCACCCTGCGCCGCGAGCTTTGTGGATCAAGGCCCGGCGGCTCGTCCGCGGCGCTCGGTCCGCGGTGGAACATATCCGGCAGACCATGGGCTATCGGGTGGCGTTCATCATTTCATCGTTGCCGCTCCACCCCCGATGCCCCGAGAATTGGGAGGTACCCGAAACCCGGTCCGCTGGACCCGCCCTTCGGCGTACCCAGGCACCCGCCTGCCCACGGGCCAGGAAGGAGGATCGTGATCAACGGCATCGACCGAGGTCAGAATCCCTTCTCCAGGAGTCCGGAACCCAGACGGGTACTGGACCTGGAGGTCTGGGCCGCCTCGGGGATCCCGTTGCTGCGCGACCCCCGCGAGTTCGTCCTGGAACTCCACCAGCGCCACCTGCCCCAGCCCGGCATCGTCGTGGTCGCCGTCCTGGACGCGCTCCACCACCTCGTCGCCTCGGCCTCCTTCACCCCCTGGCCGCACGACACCGACGGCTGGCAGCACCGCAACGCGCTGCTGACGTACCTGCGCCGGATCATCCCCCACGACCTGCGACTGGCCGAGCCGACCCGGACGGCCGTGCTGCTGCGCTGCCGCGACGGCGCGCCCGGCTGGACGGAGCAGGACGGCGCCTGGATGTGGGCGCTGAGGGACGCGTCCGCGCTCCACGGACTGCGCTGCGGCGCGTACATCGGGCTCACCCCGGCGGGCTGGCAGGTCCTCGGGGACGGGCGGGGCGGACGCAAGCCGCACGCGGGCTCCTGGGCCGACGGGCCGGTGCACACCGTGACGGAACTGCCGCCGCGCTCGGCGCTGGAGGCCCCGCGCGGCCAGCGCACCCGCCGGCTGACGGCCGACCGGGCCACGCACGGAGAGGACACGGCGCGCTCCCCGCAGTCCGAGCCCCCGTGGGCGCAGGCGCGGGTCGCGGCGGCCGAACCGACCCGCCGCACCGGCACGCGCTGAACCAGCGGCGGCGACCGGCCTCACCGGCCGTCACCCACCGGGCGCCGCCCGGTCCGCCGCCGGCCGCCGAGGGACGCGGGACTCGGGACTCGGGACTCGGAACGGATCGTGGCGCGAACCACGGGACGGACCTCGGGCCCGGCACCGTACGGCGGCACCGGGCCCGAAGTGGACGACTGTGGTCAGGCCCTGGCCGGG
>NZ_JBEXJK010000516.1:0-5134 GCF_040609095.1 Kitasatospora sp. NPDC004799 | reverse complement strand
CGGCGGGCGGGCGCGGCGGGGTCCGCGGGGGCGGGCAGGCCGGGGCCGGAGTCGGTGACCTCGATCCGCAGCCGGTCGCCGCAGATCGAGGCGGTGACCTGGAAGCCGTCGTCGGGCCGCCCGGTCGCGCCGTGCTCGACGGCGTTGGCGCAGGCCTCGGTGAGGGCGACGCCGAGGTCGTCCGCGATCTGCGGGTCGACGCCCGCGGTCGCCATCGCACCGAGCAGGATGCGCCGGGCCAGCGGAACGCTGGCCGGGTCGCGCTTGAGGTGCAGAGTCCACCAGATGTCCACGGGAGGTCCCTCCTGGCTGCGGCTCCACATACAACTAGGTATCTCCGGGCGATTCCCGGGTGAACCGTGCGCGGGGCCCGCTACCGCCCGTTCGGCGGATGGACCGGGGGCCGGGGTCTGTGCCGGGCGACGCGTACGCCCCCTCGCACGCCGCTGCCGAAAGGGGCATTCGTAGGGATTTCCCACCCTGCCCGTGTCGGTGGCGTACGCAATGAGAGGATGGCCCGGCCATGACTGCCCTCGCCGCCGCCCCGCTCCCGGGCGCCCCCGGACCGGCCCAGCCGGTGGGGTCCGCCGCCTGGGACCTGCGGCTTGCCCGGGCGGTCCCGTTCGCGCTGGTCTGCACCCTGATCGCGGCCGCCGGGCACGCCCTGGCGGGTGGCGGGAACGTGCCGCCGGCCGCGCTGGCGCTGGGCTTCGCCGCGGTGCTGGCGTTCGCGGCGGTCGGCGGCGGGCGGGAGCGCTCGCTGGCGGCCATCGCCGGGGCGCTGGGCGCCGGGCAGCTCGGACTGCACTGCCTCTTCCACGGCTTCAACGGCTCGATGCCCGGCATGCACCACGGCTCCGGCCCGCTGACCGTGCCGCAGGTGGCCGGCCGGCTGATCTGCAACGAGGCCCGGCCCGGCACGCTGGCCGGGCTGACCGGCGGCCCGTCCCCGGAGCAGCTGGTCTCCTCCGCGGGCCTGGACCCGCACGCGTACGCCGCCGCGCCCTGGTGGCAGGCCGGCCTGTTCGGCATGACGCCGTCGATGCTGGCCGGGCACCTGGGCGCCGCGCTGGTCGCGGGCTGGTGGCTGCGGCGCGGCGAGGCGGCGCTGTGGCGGCTGCTGCGGGTGGCCGCCACGGCGGCCCGGGAGCACTGGGCGGCACCGCTGCGCACGGCGTTCGCACTGGTGGCCGCGCTGCTGCGCGGTCTTTTCGGGGTGGCGGGCCCGGCCCGCCGGTTCGGCGCCCGGGGCGGGGAGTACCCGCTCCCGGCGGGTGCCGTGCTGCGGCACAGCGTGGTGCGGCGCGGCCCGCCGTGCGGGGCCCTCGCGTACTGACCGGCGTCTCCCGACGGCCCTGCGGCCGTACCGGGTGCCCGGCGCGCGTTCCGTCCGGCCGCTCCCCGACCACCGGGGCGGCCCGAGGCTCTGCCCCCACCTCCCCACGCGCGGCCCCCGCGGCACGGCTCACGCCCGTCGCCCGGCACCGGCCGCCGCCGAGCTCCGATCGGAGACCCGCATCATGCGTTCCCTTCCCACCCGCCGTCTCGCCGCCGTCGCCCTCACCGCCGCCGCCTCCGTGGTGGCGCTGGCCGGCCCCGCCTTCGCGCACGTCACCGTGAACCCGGGCGCCGCCTCCCAGGGCGGCTACACGGCCGTCGACTTCCGGGTGCCGAACGAGAGCGACACGGCGGGCACGGTGAAGCTGGAGGTCAACCTCCCGCTGGACCACCCGCTGGCCTCGGTCCGCACCCAGCCGCTGCCGGGCTGGACCGCCACGGTCGAGAAGGCCAAGCTCGACAAGCCGATCAAGGTGCACGGCAACGACGTCACCGAGGCCGTCTCCAAGATCACCTGGACCGCCGACGCCGGCACCAGGATCGCCCCCGGCCAGTTCCAGGAGTTCCGGGTCTCGCTCGGCCCGCTGCCGACCGACACCGACAGCCTGGTCTTCAAGACGCTCCAGACCTACGAGAACGGCGACATCGCCCGCTGGATCGACGAGAGCAAGGACGGCCAGCCCGAGCCGGCCAAGCCCGCGCCCGTCCTGAAGCTCACCAAGGCCGCCGAGGGCGACGGCCACGGCGTCACCGCCTCCCCGGCCGCCGGCGCCCACCAGGACAGCTCCGACCACGCCGCCTCCGCCGGCGACGACGCGAAGTCCAGCGACTCCACCGCCCGCACCCTGGGCGTGGTCGGCATCGTGGTCGGCGTGATCGGCACCGCCGTCGGCGTGCTCGGCCTGCGCCGCAAGAGCGGCGGCTCCGCCTCCTGACCCCCCGCGCCGGCGGGGCCGTGCCCGGCCCCCGGGTACGGCCCCGCCGGCGGTCCACCGCGCACGATCGGAACTCCCATGCCCCGCACCACCCGTCTGGCCGGCGCGGCCGCCCTCGCGCTGGCCGCCGCCCTGACCCTCTCCGCCTGCGGCTCCTCCGGCGGCGACTCCACCGCCGCCAAGGTCACCCGGCAGAAGGAGGACACCCCGTACCAGGGCACCAAGCTGGCCAAGAACTTCGAGAAGCCGGACCTCCAGCTGACCGACACCTCCGGCCAGCCGTACGACCTGCGCCAGAAGACCAACGGCAAGGCCACCCTGCTGTTCTTCGGCTACACCAGCTGCCCGGACGTCTGCCCGACCACCATGGGCGACATCGGCGTCGCGATGAAGGCGCTCCCCGCGGAGGACCGGCAGAAGGTCAACGTCGTCTTCGTCTCCACCGACCCGCAGCGCGACACCCCGCAGGTGCTGCGCACCTGGCTGGACTCGATGGGCAGCGACTTCATAGGCCTCACCGGGGACCTGGCCAAGGTGAAGACCGCCGCCAAGTCGCTCGGCATCATGATCGAGGACCCGGTGGTCAACGCGGACGGCACGGTCACCTCCACCCACGGCGCGCAGGTGCTGGCCTTCCTCCCCTCGGACGACAAGGCGCACGTGCTCTACATGAGCGGCACCGAGGAGAAGACCTACGAGCACGACCTGCCGCTGCTCGCCAAGGGGGTCGCGGCGTGACCCCGGCGCAGACCGGGACCCGCCGCTTCCGCCGCTCCGCCCTGCTCGGCGCCGTCGTCGCGACGGCCCTGGGCGGCGGCGCCATCCTGGCCGCCTGCGGGACGGACGGCGGCACCGGCGGCCAGGACGCCGCCGACGGCCCGGCCAGGCTCAGTGTCGCCGACTCCTACATCCCGCTGCCCCCGGCCGGCGGCATGGCGGCCGGCTACCTGACGGTCCGCAACGACGGCGGGCAGGACCAGCTGCTCAAGGTGACCAGCCCGGCCGCCGGGTCGGTCACCATGCACCGCTCGACCGCGTCGACCATGGAGCAGGTGGAGGCCCTGGACGTGCCCGCGCACGGCGCCCTGCAGCTCGCCCGGGGCGGCAACCACCTGATGATCATGGGATGGCAGAAGGCCCCGGCCCTCGGCGACGAGCTGGAGCTCGACCTCACCTTCGCCAAGGCCGGCACCATCTCCGTCAAGGTGCCGGTCAAGGAGCTCACCTACCGCCCCGGCCAGAGTTAAAGGGGAGATCGTCACCATGCAGTCGGCCGGCCTGGAGAAGGCCACCCACCGCCGGATCGCCGGGGTGCTCGGAGTGCTCGGCGCGCTGCTCGCGCTGATGCTCGCGGGCGCCGGGCCGGCCTCCGCGCACGCCACCCTGGACTCCACCGACCCGCGGCAGAACTCGGTGGTCGCCACCGCCCCGCAGGCGGTGACGCTGACCTTCAGCGAGTCCGTCTCGCTCTCCGGCGACTCCGTCCGGGTGCTCGACCCGGCCGGCAAGGCCGTGGACACCGGCAACCCGGCGCACGCCGACGGCAAGGGCAACACCGCCCGGGTCGGGCTGCGGAGCGACCTCGCCAACGGCACGTACACGGTGGCCTGGCGGGCCGTCTCGGACGACTCGCACCCGATCGGCGGGGCGTTCACCTTCTCGGTCGGCGCGCCCTCGGACACCTCCGTGTCGGCCACCGCGCTGCAGGGCGCCGAGGCCGACGGGCTGGTCGCCGCCCTGTACGGCACCGGGCGCACCGTCGCGTACACCGCCTTCGCGCTGCTGGTCGGCGTCGCCGCGTTCGTGCTGCTCTGCTGGCCGGCCGGCACCGCCCGGCGTCCGGTGCAGCGGCTGCTGATGACCGGCTGGACGGCGCTGCTGGTCTCCACCGTCGCGGTGCTCCTGCTGCGCGGCCCGTACGAGCGCGGCTCGGGGGTCGGGCAGGCCTTCGACCTGTCGCTGGTGCGCGCCACGCTGGACGAGCGGATCGGCACCGCGCTGGCCGCCCGGCTGCTGCTGCTCGCGGCGGGCGGGGTGTTCCTGTCACTGCTGGTCGGACAGCTGGGGCAGCCGCCGCGACCGGTCGCGCCCCAGCCCGCGGACGGGGGGTCCGAGGAGGACGCCGAGGCCGCCGAGCTGCGCGAGCTGGAGCAGCGGGCCGCCGAACGGCCGCAGCGCGAGGTCCGGCTCGGTCTCGGCGTGGCCGGGCTGGTGCTGGCGGTCGCCCTCGCGGCGACCTGGGTCGGCGCCGCCCACGCCTCGGTGGGCATCCAGGTCTGGCTGGCGCTGCCGCTCGGCATCCTGCACCTGATCGCCATGGCGCTCTGGCTGGGCGGGCTGGCCGCGCTGCTGGTCGCGCTGCGCGAGGGCGTCGGCGCCGAGGTGGTGGACCGCTTCTCGAAGGTCGCCTTCGGCTCGGTGGCCGTACTGGCCGCGACCGGGGTCTACCAGTCCTGGCGGGGCCTCGGCGGCTGGGGCGCGCTGACCGGCACCGAGTACGGGCGGCTGCTGCTGGTGAAGAGCGGCTGCGTGGTCGCGATGCTCGGCGTCGCCTGGATCTCCCGCTCCTGGCTGGCCCGGCTGCGCTCGGCCCCGGCCGAGGCGGTGGAGGTCGCACCGGCCGAACTGCCGGAGCCGGTCGCCGTGGCGGCCCACAGCGAGGACCCGGTCCGGCAGGCGCAGCTGGAGCGCCAGCGGGCCGCCCGGCGCAGCGCCGGACGCGACCGCGGGCTGACCCCGACCCGGGCCGGGCTGCGCCGCTCGGTGCTGGTCGAGGCGCTGGTCGCGGTGGCGGTGCTGGTGGTCACCACGATGCTCACCAACTCCCCGCCCGGGCGGGTGGCGGGCGAGGTCGGGGCCGG
>NZ_JBEXJK010000515.1:0-5140 GCF_040609095.1 Kitasatospora sp. NPDC004799 | reverse complement strand
GAGCCGCGGCGGGCCTGAGCGCGGCGTCGGTCGAGCCGCGGCGGGCCCGGGCGCGGCCCCGGTCGTGCCGCGGCGGGCCCGAGCACTGCCCCGGTCGAACCGCGACGGGCCCGAGCACTGCGCCACCCGCGTCCGCGGCCGACCCTCAGTCCGCGGCGGTGAGCCGGGCGAGCACCAGCCCGGCCACGATCAGCGCCAGCGCGGCCGCCCGGCCCGCGCCGAGCGACTCGTGCCGCAGGACGGTCCCGAGCGTGATGGCGCCGACCGTGCCGATGCCGGTGAACATCGCGTAGGCGAGGCCGGCCGGGAGGTCGCGCATCGCCCGCGACAGCAGGTAGACGGACAGCGCGCCGAGCAGCACGCACAGCGCGGTGGGGCCGGGGCGGGTGAAGCCGTCGGTCGGCTTGATGCTCTGCGACCAGACGACCTCGACCAGGCCCGCGGCGAGCAGCAGGAGCCAGGACACGGCCGCCTCACCCCCGCCCGCCGGCGCGCACCCCGGCATCCACACGCGCCTCGCGCTCCCCGGCCGCCTCGCGCGCCAGCCGTCGCCCGGCCTCGGCCGCCTCGGCCAGGGCGGCGGCCAGCGACTCCTCGTGCTGCGGGAGCCGTTCGGCCAGCGCCGGGTCCACCGTCGCGTTCGCCAGTTCGGCGCCGATGACCAGGGTGTCCTCGACGGCGTAGTGCCCCTGGAAGAAGTCCACCAGGTAGCGCGCCTGGTGGTCGAAGGGCGCGCGCGGCATGCCCGGCCGGTAGGAGCCGCCCTGCGCGGAGGCGACCACGAAGCGCCGCGGCCGCAGGTTCATCTTCGGGAAGGTGACCTGGTCGATCCAGAGCTTGAGCTGGGCCGGGACGCCGAAGTTGTACATCGGCGAGCCGATCAGGACGACGTCGGCGGCGAGCAGTTCGGCGAGCAGCGGTTCGAGGACGGCCCAGGCGGCGCGCTCCGCGTCGGTGCGGACGGCCTCGGCGTAGCGGTCGGGCTCGACGATGCCCTCGCGGAGCAGGGTGTCGCAGATCGTCGTCCAGGCCTCGCCGATCGGCGGCACCGGTTCGGCCGCGAGGTCCCGGTAGGTGTACGCGCCCTGCGGGGCTTCGGCGCGCCAGGCCTCGGCGAAGGCCGCGCCGATCCGGCGGGAGAACGAGTTGCGGCGGGCGCTGGCGTCGAGGTGGAGGAGTTGCGGCATGACGGTACCCCCGGGAAAGCATAAGCGGACACGGCGTCCACTTGACTGGTGCCGATGCTAGCCACAAAGTGGACGCAGCGTCCACTTGTTAGGATCGGTCCATGCCTCCAGCCGAACGTGCCGATGCCGCCCGCAACCGACTCAAGGTGCTCCGGGCGGCCGAGCAGCTGTTCACGACCCGCGACCCGGCCACCGTGACCATGGAGGACATCGCCCGGGCGGCCGGCGTCGGCCGCGGCACGCTCTACCGCCGCTACCCGGACCGCGCCTCGATCGCGCGCGCCCTGCTGGACGCCCACGAGCACGAGATCCAGGAGCAACTCCTGCGCGGGGAGGGCCCGTTGGGCCCGGATCCGGCGGCCGCCCCGGCCGAGCGGCTGAGCGCCTTCTACTCGGCGATGGTCCGCCTGCTGGAGCGCCACTCCCACCTGCTGCTCGGCGCGGAGACCGGCCCGGCCCGGCTGGCCACCGGCGCCTACGGCTTCTGGCGCGCGCACGTCCGGATGCTGGCCGTGGCGGCGCGGGCCGAGGACCCGGACGTCCTCGCCGACCAGTTGCTGGCGCCGCTCGCCCCGGAGCTGTACCGCCACCACCGCGACCGGGGCGTCTCCCCCGAACGCGTCGAGGCCGGGCTCCACCTGCTCGCCCGGCGCATGCTCGGCGGCTGAAGCCCGGCCTCCTGAAGGGACTTGGGGACCTACGCGGCCCGCAGGGAGTCGAGCCAGCGCAGCAGCCGGGCCCCTTCGCGGGTCACCACCTCCGGATCGCGCAGCGCGTTGGCGAGCAGGGACATGCCCTGGTAACCGGAGACCAGGGTGAGGGCCAGGCCGTCCGGATCGGGCTGCCCCAGCTCGCGGAACTGGCCGGCGACCCAGTCGAGCAGCCGCCGCATCACCGTGGCCACCTCCACGTCGAGGTCCCCGTCGGCGCGCTTGTCGAGCTCGACGGCCAGGGTGCCGGTCGGGCAGCCGTGCCGGGCGGCGTCCTCGCGCAGGTCGATCCAGGCTTCGACCAGCGCCTTCAGCCGGTCCGCCGGATCGGGCAACCGATCCAGCCGGTCGGTGAGTTCGCGCAGGCGCGCACTGTGCTCGGAGAGCGCGGCGCGGACCAGGTCGTCCTTGGTCTTGAAGTAGTAGTAGACGTTCCCGACCGGGACGTCCGCCTCGCGCGCGATGTCGGCGAGGGTGGTGCGCTCGACGCCCTGCTCGTACAGCACCCGGGCCGCCGCCGCGGTGAGCCGTCGACGCTTCTGCGACGCCGCCTCGCGCCGGTTCACTGAGTCAGCCACCCGACTGACTATAGACAGCCGCCCGCACGGACGGCTACGGTCATTCTCAGTCAGCCAACTAACTCAGATGCGGGGACGGCAAAGATGATCACGGTGACGGGCGCGACCGGCAACATCGGACGGACGCTGGTGGAGCTGCTGGCCGAGGCCGGCGAGCAGGTGGTGGCCGTGTCCCGGCAGCCGCAGCCCGCCCACCCGGCGGCCGGGGTGCGCTGGGCACAGGGCGGGCTCGGCGACATCGCGGGCCTGCGCCCCGCGCTCGAAGGGGCCCGCGCGCTGTTCGTCGTGCTGGGCGGCGAGCTCAACAGCCACGGCGAGAGCCCGGACGCCCTGCTGGCGGCGGTCGCGGACGCCGGGGTCGAGCGGATCGTCCTGGTCTCCTCGCAGGCCAACACCACCCGGCCGGACCTTCCCTCGCACGTCCGGCTGCGCGCGTTCGACGCCGCCGTCCGCGCCTCCGGACGGGAGTTCACCGTCCTGCGCCCCGGCGCCTTCGCCTCCAACGCCTTCGGCTGGGCGGAGTCGGTCCGCACGGAGCGGACGGTCTACGCGCCGTTCGGCGGGGTGGGGCTGCCCGTCGTCGACCCGGCGGACATCGCGGCGGTGGCCGCGGCCGTCCTGCGCGAGGACGGGCACGCCGGCCGCGTGTACGACCTGACCGGGCCCGAGGCGATCGGGCCGCGCCGGCAGGCCGAGGTCATCGCCGAGGCCCTGGGCGAGGAGGTGGCCTTCGTGGAGCTGTCCCGCGAGCAGGCCCACGCGCACCTGGCGCGGTTCATGCCCGAGCAGGTGATCCCCGGGACGCTGGACGTCCTCGGCGCCCCGCTCCCGGTCGAGCAGGCGGTCAGCCCCGACGTGGCGGCCGTGCTGCACCGCCCGGCCGCACCCTTCCGGGCCTGGGTCGAGCGCAACCTGCCGGCCTTCCGGTAACCGGGCCTCCGGCGCCCGTTCCGGGAGTCGGGCCGTCCGGCAGGCGGGCCGTCCGGCAGGCGGCCGGACGGGCGCGAAGCCTCGCACCCGGGCGCACGCGAGCACCGCGCACGCCCGGGCACGAGCGCAACCCGGCTCAGGCCGCGGCGGTCAGTCGGCCGGCGGCGGGACGACCGGGACGAGGATCACCTGGCTGGTGGCGAACACGGACCCGGACATGGTGGCGAGCTGGGCCTGGTACTCGAGCGGGTTGTGCCGCGCCTCCCACAGCGCGACCGCGTTGACCCAGGCGGCCTCGCGGGCCGTCGACATGCTGAAGGCGCTGACGGCGTGCTTGAGCGCCTCGGCGGGCTCGGTGGCGACCTTCACGATCTGCAGCTCGAACTCGGCCCGGACCTCCGCCTCCACACTGGCGAGCAGGTCGTTGACCTTCTCGAAGTCCGCGTGCACCGGCGGCGTCCCGGGCGTGGTCCGGCGCTGCTTGCAGGTCTCCACGACCGCGATGGCCAGGTCGTGGTTGATGTGGGCGTTCATCCCGGCGAGGACGAACTGGATCGGCCAGAGCACCCGGTTGTCGCGCGCCTCGAAGACCGGCCGCCAGGCGAGCTCGGCCGAGCGCCCGGCCTTGGCGTCGTCCACGTTCTTGAGGTAGCGCCCGGCGAAGATCACGTCCATCCGCTCCAGGAAGGCGGGGTCCTGGAACGTGCCGGCGGTGACGTGCTCCTTCACCAGCTTGGTGACCTTGAGGTAGACGCGGTTGAAGCAGGCCACGCCGTCCCGGGGGTCGAGTTCGGCGTCGACCTGCTCCATGTGGGAGATCACTTCGTCGATGGTGGCGGGGAGTTGGGTCGTCATCACAGTCCTTCCGTGGGACGGATCGGATCCGCGCCGCACCCGCTCCGTCACGGAGTGTGTCGGCGCACGCACAGAAGATAGTGCACGGACCGTTGAAAGCCCCGGAGCCCCGAACCGCGGTCCGCCCCCGGTCTGTCCGAGCCGGCCCGTAGCCTTCGGTCGGATCCACAGATCCACAGAGAGGGAGAGCGGAATGGCGACACTCGACGAGATCACGGCCCTGCTGGGAGAGCCCCGCTTCCACTGGTCCGACCCCGCCCCCTGGGCACGGCTGGAGCAGGAGCTCGGGGTCTCCCTCCCCGCCGACTTCCGGGAGTTCACCGACGCCTACGGCCCGGTGGAGATCAACGAGCAGCTGTACCTGGACCACCCCGGCCACCCGGTCCGGGCCCTGGGCGAGAAGATCGCGGGCTGGATCGAGCACTGGAGCGACGAGGACGACGCGGAGTTCCTCCCCGCCCCGGCCGGCTCGGGCCCCGGCGAGCTGCTGCCGGTCGCCACGGCCACCACGGGCGAGTTCCTCTTCCTGCGGGTCCCGGCGGAGCCGTCGGCACCGTGGAGCGTGGGCGTACTGGAGACGGACACCCTGGAGTACGTGCCGTACGAACTGACCTTCGGCGACTGGCTGTTGGCGTACCTCAGGGGCGAGGACGTCACCATGCACGCGCACAACTTCGCCCCGGACGGCCCGTTCTACCGCCCGCTGACCTGAGGCCGCTCACCGCCACCGCGCTGCTCGCGGCCGGCGCCCCCGCCCTCGCCCCCGCCCTGCCCACCCTCCCCCTGGCCGCCCTGCTCTGCACGCCCTGCCCTGAAGCGTGAGCACCGGACCGCCCGCACCCCAGGGCCCGCGCACAGGAAGTCGGCCGGGTCGACTTCC
>NZ_JBEXJK010000514.1:0-5142 GCF_040609095.1 Kitasatospora sp. NPDC004799 | reverse complement strand
GGACGCGCTGCTGCCGGCGCTGCTGCTCCTCAACGCCGTCACCACCCAGGCGCCGCGCGACCTGCCGGTGGCCGGCGCCCTGACCGCCGCCCTCGCGCTGCCCCTGGTGTGGCGGCGCCGGGCCCCGCGCGCGGTGTTCGCCGCGGTGGCCGCCGCGGCCTTCGTCCAGTGGCTGGCGGACGTCCAACTCCCGGCGGACATCGCCCTGTTGGTGGCCCTCTACACGGTGGCCGCGCACGCGGGCCGGCGCGGCGCCCTCGTCGCCGGCGCCGTCGTGGAGGCCGGGGCCCTGCTGGCCTGCCTGCGCTGGGTGCCGGACGGCGCGTTCCCGACCCCCTTCGTCGCGCTCACCGCGATGACCGTCGCCGCCGCCGTCCTCGGGGTGAACGTGCGCACCACCCGCGCCTACCTCGCGGCCCTGGAGGAGCGCGCCGCCCGCCTGGAGCGGGAGCAGCGCCAGCAGGCGCGACTGGCCGTCGCCGAGGAACGGACCCGCATCGCCCGGGAGATGCACGACATCGTCACCCACAACCTGTCCGTCATGGTCGCGCTCAGCGACGCCGCCGTGTACGCGCAGCGCAGCTCGCCCGACACGACCACCGCCGCGATGCTCCAGGTCGCCGAGACCGGCCGGCAGGCCCTGACCGACATGCGGCGCTCGCTGGGCATCCTGCGCACCGACGAACCGGACGCCCGGCGCCACCCGCTGCCCGGCATCGCCCAACTGGACGCCCTCGCCGAGCAGATGGGCGCGGCCGGGCTGCCGACCCGCCTCGACGTCCACGGCGGCCACGGCCACGTCCCCGCCACCGCCCAGCTCACCGTCTACCGCCTGGTGCAGGAAGCCTTGACCAACACCCTCAAGCACACGCCCCCCGGCACCCGCGCGACGGTCCGCATCCGCTGCTCGGCCGAGACCGTCACCGTGGACGTCACCGACACCGGCCCCTGCCCGCCCCCTCCCGCCGCCACCACTGCCGCCGCCGTCGTGCCGTCCGGCCACGGCATCCCCGGCATGCGCGAGCGCGCGGCCGCCTACGGGGGCGAGCTGCGGGCCGGACCGCTCCCGGACGGCGGCTGGGCCGTGCGCACCCGCCTCCTGCTCGCCGGCGGCGCGGCGGCCTCCGCATGACGATCCGCGTCCTGATCGCCGACGACGAGGCACTGCTGCGGATGGCCTTCCGCACCGTCCTGGAGGCCCAGCCCGACATGGCCCCGGTCGGCGAGGCCGCGGACGGCGCCCAGGCCGTCCGCCTCGCCCGGGAGCTGCGCCCCGACGTCGTCCTGATGGACGTCCGGATGCCCGGCACGGACGGCATCGAGGCGACCCGCCGGCTCGTCGCCGCCTGCCCGCGCAGCCGGGTGCTGATCCTGACCACCTTCGACCTCGACGAGTACGCCTTCGCCGGGCTCCACGCCGGGGCCTCGGGCTTCCTGCTGAAGAACACCAGGCCCGAGGAGTTCCTCGCCGCGATCCGCAGCGTCGCGGCGGGCGACGCGGTGGTCTCCCCGCGGATCACCCGGCTCCTGCTGGAGAGCCTGCGCCCGCACCTGCCCGGCGGCACCGACGTCGCCGGCACGGACCGCGCCGAGCGCGACGAGCGGCTGAGCCGGCTCAGCACCCGCGAACGCGAGGTGCTCCTCCAGGTGGGCCGCGGCCTGTCCAACACCGAGATCGCCGCCACCCTCCACCTCGCGGAGGCGACCGTGAAGTCCCACCTGGGCCGCATCCTGCAGAAGCTCGAACTCCGCGACCGCATCCAGGCCGTGGTCTTCGCCTACGAGACCCGCCTCGTCCACCCGGCCTGACACCGCCGCCGAGCGCTGAACTCCCCTCACCGCCGG
This sequence comes from Kitasatospora sp. NPDC004799, assembly GCF_040609095.1. NCBI lineage: Bacteria > Bacillati > Actinomycetota > Actinomycetes > Kitasatosporales > Streptomycetaceae > Kitasatospora > Kitasatospora sp. NPDC004799. Next base: position 3,297 of record NZ_JBEXJK010000514.1, on the reverse strand, counting down.
CACGGCTGCGGACCTAGGTCTCCAGCCCGTTACGCCGCCGCGGCGCTGCGCCTACGGTCGCTGCCGTGGACACGACGGGGATTCTGGACGAGGCGCTGCAGCGGCTGCACGCCTGCGGGCCCGAGCGGCTCGGGCGGCTCACCAACCACGCGCCGATGGCCGTCGAGGCCCTCGCCGCCCGCGGACAGGCGCGCGCGGTGCACCGCTGGCTCGACCGGTACGCGCGGAAGCTGGAGGACCTCCCGCCCCGCGTCGAGCCGGTGACGGCCGCCAACTGGCGTGCGGCGCTGGGCGATCCGCGCCGCGCGGCCGACTGGATCGGCCACTTCGAGCGCGAGCTCGCCGAGCACCCCTGGCGCGAGGTGCTCGCCCGGTGGTGGCCCCGGCTGCTGCCCGGCCTGTACGGCGGCTCGACCCACCCGGTGATCCGGGTGGGCCACGCCGTGCGCACGCTGCTGGCCGGCGAGGCCGACCCCACCGGCCCCCGGCAGACCGAACTCGCCCACGGCCTCGGCTACTGGGCCGCCCGCCACCGGCCCCTCACGGTCCCCGCCCGACCGCCCGGCGCCGCCACTGCGGCCGCCGCCCTCGACGCGGTGGCGCCCGTCGCCGTGCAGGACGGCGGCTTCCCCGACCGGCTCGACCGCGTCACGGCCCTGCCGCTCTGGACGGCGGCCGAGGCGGCCGGGCCGCAGGAGGCGTACGGCCGCCTCACCGAACTGGTGCGGGCGGCCACCCACCGCTACGCCGCGTACGGCCACGGCGAGGAGACGATGCTGGTCCACGCGGCCACGGCGCCCAACGCCGTGCTGCGCGCCCTGCCCGCGCTCCCGCGGGACCTGTGGCCGGCGAGCCTGCGGGCGGCCTGGACGGCCTGCGCGGCGGTGACCGCGATGTACGCGCCCGCCGCGCCCGTGCCCTGCGCGCCGCCGGGCGACGTCACCCCCGAGGAGGTGTTCGAGCGGGCACTGGCGCACGGCGACGAGCACGTCATCAAGCTGGCGGACACGGCCCTCGACGTCGGCGACGCACCGGCACTGGCGGCGGCCCTGCGCGCCGTGGAGCTGAGCGCGCCACCGGGGTGAGGCGGGCGGCGGGGCCCTGCCACGGCGTCTCGAACCCACGTCCGTCGGCGGACCGCCGTAGGACCGAGGTCAGCGCGCCAGCGTGTCGAACCAGCGCACGATCTGGGGCCCCGCCAGCTTGAAGGACCCGTTGTGGTCGGCCTTTCCGTGGTCGACCACGGGGGCCGTCACACCGTTGCGGGCCAGATCGGCCGCGCAGCTGACGGAGTTGGCGATCGGCACGTCCGTGTCGCCGGCCGCGCTGTGCAGCCGGACGGGCACGTCGGGCTTCCAGTCGCAGGTCCCGTCCTGCGCCTTGAGCGCGGCCAGCAGGCCGCCGTCCGGGTGCCGCAGCCGCTCGTAGAAGCCGTCGGTCAGCAGTTCCCTCACCGAGCCGGGCAGCTTCGTGACGATCTCCTCCTCGGTGTGCCGGGTGTCGAAGAGTTCCTCCACGTACCCCGCGTACGGCTGCCGGAACGCCTCGGCCGGGTTGCCGTAGACGGGGTGCAGCCGGTTCTGCGCGGTGAGGAAGTACGACATGTAGAAGACACCGCTGATGCCGTTGACGCGGCCGTCGAACAGGGCGGGGATCTCGGCGCCCCGCAGGTCGTACGGTCCGGCGACCGGTGCGAGCGCCCGCAGCCGGAAGTGCCGGTCCGCGCCCCGCGCCAGCTCGCGGCCCAGCGCCATGGCGACCTGGCCGCCCTGCGAGAACCCGGTGCCGTACACGTCCCCGGTGAGCGGCCTGCCGAGCGCATGCGCGGCGGTGCGGGAGGCCCGCAGCATGTCGAGCGAGGCGGAGACGGCGGAGGCGGTGTCCATGTACGGGTGGAGGCCGGGGCCCTTGCCGAGGCCGAGGTAGTCGGGTGCGGCGACGGCGCGGCCCGCGGCGGCGTGCAGATAGGGCGCGTACAGCCCGAAGTCCGTGGCGACGGACGGCGCGTAGTCGCGGTGGACCATCGTGCCGTGCGTGTCGGCCACCAGGTCGAGGCGGTGCCCGCCGCCCTTGGGGAGCACTAGGGCGCGTATCGAGTCGTGATCAAGCGGCTCTGGTGAGGTCCTTGATCCAGATCATCGCGCCACGAAGGTGGAGGCCGGCGAGGTAGCTCTCCGGGGTCTTGTCATAGCGTGTGGCGATGCCTCGCCAGGCCTTCAGCTTGTTGATCAGACGCTCGACGGTGTTCCGCTCTCTGTAGAGTTCGGCATCGTGGCTGACGGGCCTGCCGCCCTTGCTGCCCTTCTTCCTGCGGTTGGCGGCTTGGTCGATCTTCTCTGGAATGACGGCCTTGATGTGGCGTTTGCGCAGGTGGTTGCGGTTGCCCCGGGACGAGTAGGCCTTGTCCCCGGCGACCGCGTCGGGCCGGGTGCGAGGGCGTCCGACCGGTCCGGGGACCCGGACCTTCCGCAGCACGGTGATGAACTGCGGGCTGTCGGCGGCCTGGCCCTCGGTCAGGACGAACGCCACGGGGCGGCACCTGCGCTCCCCGGCGACGTGGACCTTGCTGGTCTGCCCGCCTCTGGAGCGTCCGAGCAGGGCGGCTTTCAAGCGGAGCCCGCGGCGGCGTCGGACGCGTCGCCGTTCTTCCCGTCCCGGGTCGTCCTGCCCGTCCTGTTCCTGCGGGCCGCCCCCTTTTGCCGGGCCTTCTCCGCTTCGTCCGCGGCTTTCTCCAGGGCCGCCATGGCATCGGGCTCCAGGTGCATCCCAGCGGCGTCGTGGTGGGCCCGGACGGTGGTGGAGTCCACGCTGACCAGGGACAGGTCCACCTCGCCCCGCTTGGCGGCTTCCGTGATCGCGCCCTCCAGCAGGGCTTCGAAGACGCCGGCGTCCCTCCACTGCCGGAAGCGGTTGTGGACGGTCGACCAGGAACCGAACTCCCGGGGAATCTCGCGCCACTGGCTGCCGGTCCTGAAGTGCCAGATCACGCCCTCGAACTGCTGGCGCAGCCGTTCGGGGTAGGGGCCGTACTCGCCGATCGGCAAGTACGGCTCGATGAACTCCCACTCACTGTCGGTCAGTTGCACACGGGTCACGCACCACGGTCTACCGGACCAGGGGCAGCCATGAGGGCGAAACCCGCAAATTGATCACAACCGAATACGCGCCCTAACAGGCCGGTGGCAGTGGTCGGTTCGCCCTGAGAAAGTGTTGGGTAATTGATCAACTGCACGCTGTGATGCGTTGGCGGTGATCTTCGCGGACTGCTGATGGCGACGCTGGGCGCTGACCTCGCCG
>NZ_JBEXJK010000513.1:0-5157 GCF_040609095.1 Kitasatospora sp. NPDC004799 | reverse complement strand
CCGGGAGGCCGAGCTCCTCGGCGACGTCCTCGGCGGCCAGCAGCGAGGCGGTGGCCGATCTGGGCCGGCTGGGGGTCCGGGCGGTGCGGGGGCGGGGGGTGGTGCGGATCCGGTGACGGGGGCGGTGCGGGGCGCGGCGTCCGGCCGGGCGGGGCGGCGGTGCCGGCGCGGGCCGGGCGGGAGCCGGTGACCCGGGGGCGGTGGGGGCTCCCTGAGGGAGGTCAGGTGAGCCCGGAGAGGGCGGCGCCCAGGTACTCGGCGCCCAGCAGCAGCGGGACCGCGACCATGATCGCCGCGTGGTGCGTGGCCGTCCAGGCGCGCCACTCGGCGAGGGCGTGCCGCGCGCGGGCGCCGGCCCGGAGGTGGACCGCGAGCGGCAGCAGGGTGCCCAGCGAGCCGAGCAGCACCAGCACGGCGGCGGCCACCGCCTTCCCGCCGTCGCCGGTCGGCGCGGCGGCGACGGACGCGGCCCCGCCGACGGCCGGGACCAGGGTCTTCGGGTGGGCCACCACCAGGACCACCGCGAGACCGGCGGCCCGGGCGGCGGTCAGCCGGTCGATCGAGAGCAGCCAGACCGGCGGCGCGGTGACCCGGCCCGGGCGGGGCCGCTCGCGCCACTGCCGGGCGGCCAGCAGGAGGAGGACGACACCGAGGGCGAGCTTCAGCCAGGACGGCCAGGTCGGCGTGGTGCGGGCGGGGTTCAGCGCGGAGCCCGCCGCCACGACGGCCGCGACCACCGCGGCCAGGCCGAGCAGCCAGCCGGCCGTGAACGCGATCCCGTTGGCCCGGCCGCGCGGTGAGGCGAGGATCAGCAGGACGGCGATCAGCGGCAGCGGGCTGAGCCCGACCGCCACCGCGGAGGCCAGCATCGGGCCGATCGCCTCACCCATCCCCGGACCTGCCTTCCCGCCGCCGGGCGCCCGTCCGCCATTCAGCTCCCGACGGGCGGGTGGCGCACGGCCGATGCGGCTGTTCGGGTGAGGCGGCTGTGGGGGTGACGGCGGCGCACCGTTGGTGCGGCCGTTCGGGGAGGGCGCGTGAGAAGGGCGGTGCCCCCGTTCGGGGGACGGGCCGGGCGAGGGCTGCGGGGAAGACCGCGGCCCGGAGGGCCGGGAGCGGCGGAGGGCCGCCGTACCACCGCGGTGCGACGGCCCTCCGCGTGCGGGGGTGTGAGGGAGGCGGCGGCGAACGGCCGGTGCCTCCGCTCGGCCGAGGAGCTGCGGGGGTGACGGCGGGCCGGGGCGGCCGTCCGGGAGGGGGCCGTGGGGCTGACCACGGCGCAGGACGGCCGGAGCGCGGCGGAGGGCCGCCGCACCACCGGGGTGCGACGGCCCTCCGCGGGCGCGGGGCGCGTCAGTCGGTGCCGGACTCGATCGCCGCGTGGTCGAGCGCGGTGGAGTCCTCCTCGTCACCGGTGCCGGCGGCGATGGGGGCCGCACCGCCCGGGGCGAGCTCGCCGATCAGGCCGCTCCACGGAGCGAGCTGGCCGTGCACCGCGTACTGCTCCAGCTTGCTGCGCGAGTCGGCGATGTCGAGGTTGCGCATGGTCAGCTGGCCGATGCGGTCGTCCGGGACGAACGCGGCGTCGACGCTGCGCTCCATCGACAGCTTCTCGGGGTGGTAGCTGAAGTTGGGGCCCTGGGTGTCGATGACCGAGTAGTCCTGGCCGCGCCGCAGCCGCAGGGTGACGCTGCCGGTGACCGGGTGGCCGATCCAGCGCTGGATGCTGTCCCGGAGCATCAGCGACTGCGGGTCGAACCAGCGGCCCTCGTAGAGCAGCCGGCCGAGCCGCCGCCCCTGGGTGTGGTACGTGGCGAGGGTGTCCTCGTTGTGGATGGCGTTGAGCAGCCGCTCGTAGGCGGTGTGCAGCAGCGCCATGCCGGGGGCCTCGTAGATGCCGCGGCTCTTGGCCTCGATGATGCGGTTCTCGATCTGGTCCGACATGCCCAGGCCGTGCCGGCCGCCGATGGTGTTGGCCTCGTGGACCAGGTCGACGGCGCTGGCGAACTCCTGGCCGTTGATCCGGACCGGGCGGCCGAACTCGAACTCGACGGTGACGTCCTCGGTGAGGATCTCGACCTCAGGGTCCCAGAAGGCCACGCCCATGATCGGGCTGACGATCTCCAGGGAGGCGTCCAGGTACTCCAGCCGCTTGGCCTCGTGGGTGGCGCCCCAGATGTTGGCGTCGGTGGAGTAGGCCTTCTCGGCGGAGTCCCGGTACGGGAGGTCCCGCTCGGCGAGCCACTCGGACATCTCCTTGCGGCCGCCGAGCTGGTCGACGAACGCCTGGTCCAGCCACGGCTTGTAGATCCGCAGGTTGGGGTTGGCGAGCAGGCCGTAGCGGTAGAACCGCTCGATGTCGTTGCCCTTGTAGGTGGAGCCGTCGCCCCAGATGGAGACGCCGTCCTCCTGCATGGCGCGCACCAGCAGGGTGCCGGTCACGGCGCGGCCGAGCGGGGTGGTGTTGAAGTACGTCTGCCCGGCCGAGCGGATGTGGAAGGCGCCGCAGGCGAGGGCGGCCAGGCCCTCCTCGACCAGCGCGGCCCGGCAGTCGACCAGCCGGGCCTGCTCGGCGCCGTAGGCGCGGCCCCGGGCCGGGACGTCGGCGAGGTTCGGCTCGTCGTACTGGCCGATGTCGGCCGTGTAGGCGTAGGGGAACGCACCGTGCTCGCGCATCCACGCGACGGCGACGGAGGTGTCCAACCCACCGGAGAATGCGATGCCGATCCGTTCACCGACCGGCAGCTTGCTCAAGACCTTCGACATGGATGCACCCTTGACCCGCGCGGGCGGGCCCCTGACTAGCGATGTGTGACGGGATTCGGCGTAATCGATCCGATGCCCGAACTCTGGCATAGATTTGCAGAGCAATGCAAGGGCATACGGAGCCGGGATGATCGCGAGAGGCCGCCCGGCGGCCGCCCGGCAGCCGGGCGTGCGGCCGACTCGCCTGGCCGGCGGGGTGGTTGGGTCGAACGTCGAGGGAGTGTGCCCGGCGCATGGGGCCGCCGCGGCTTCCCCGGGGTGGGGGAAGCCGCGGCGGTGGGTCACCGGGCCTGGCCGAACCCGCCCCAGACCGAGGCGGGGCCGCCGGCCGACTGGGCGTCGACCCGGTAGCCGTCGTTCGCCGCGTTGCGCGTGCCGGCGGCGTGGTTGAACTGGCCGGCGAACTCGTGCTGTCCGACCGGCACCGTGCGGCCCGGCTTGAGGACCCAGCGGTAGAGCAGCACGCCGCCGGACTCCTGCACGGTGACGGTGAAGTCCTCGGCCGGCAGGGTCCGCCAGTTGCCGGTGTCCCGTACCTCGCCGGTCTGGGCGACGCGCAGCTCGACGGTGAGCGAGGTGAGCGGCTGGGCGGTCCGGAGGATCAGGTCGTGCTGCCCCCAGTAGATCGTGCTGTGCGGGTCGACCGATCCCTCCGACCACAGCGCCCCGTTCTGCGGGCGGCTGCTCGTCGAGGGCGTCGAGGGCGTCGGGCGCGGAGTGGCCGGGGTGGTGGCGGGGGCCGTGGTGGCCGGGACGGGTACGGGTGCCGGGGCGACGGTGCCCGGGGCGGCCGACGGCTTCGGTGACGGGGTGGCCGTCGGGGACGGGACGGTCGGCGGGGCGGTGGTGACGGTGTCCGTCGCCGGCGGCGTCCCGACGATGCCGGCGACGGCGAGGCCGCCGGTCGCCAGGATGCCGGCGGTGGCGAGGCCGGCGAGGACGGCCTTGGGCCAGGACCTCGCGAACGGCGGTGTGCGGTGGCGGACGGGAGGTCCGGCCATGCCGCGTTCGACGCGGGCCAGGATCCGTGCGCGGTCGGGCCGGTGGGCTCCGGCGGCCTCGCGCAGCTGCCGGGTGATGTGCTCGTTCACCGTTCGTTCCTCCTTCCTGTCGCCAGTACACCGACCGCTCGTGCGCCGAGTGCGCGCTCCAGTTCGGCCATGCCCTTCGAGGTCTGGCTCTTCACCGTACCGACCGAGATGCCCAGCGCCGCGGCGGTGTCCTTCTCCGACAGGTCGAAGGCGTGGCGCAGCACCACGCACGCCCGCTTGCGGAACGGCAGCCGGGCGAGCGCCGTGCGGACGTCCAGGACGGCGGCCGAGTCCGGGCCGTCCGTTCTCTCGGGCGCGCGGGACCAGAACAGCAGGACCCGGCGCCGCTCGCGCACCGCGCTGCGGATCCGGGCGCGGGCCATGTTGGCGACCACCCCGCGCGCGTAGGCGAGCGGGTGGTCGGCCGTGCGGAGCCGGTCCCAGCGCTGCCACAGAGCGGTCAGCGCGTCCGCGGCGAGGTCGTCGGCGGCGTCCGTCTCGCCGGTCAGGAGATGGGCGAAACGGGCGAGTTCGGCGTAGTGGCGTTCGAAGAAGTCGTGGAACTCCGCGGACGCGTCATCGAGGAGCATTTCCCCCGGTCGCCCTCTCCCTGCAATGTGAGCGTTAACAGAAAGCGTGAGCGTAGCAGTGCCCGTCCCCGGGCCCTGACGGTGGTCTCCCTGGTGGGGGACCAGCGCCGGTCGGCGGGCGCGTGGGGCGGTCAATGCCGGGCGAACTGGACGCGGGTCGGCTGGGCGACGTCCGGTTTCACCGCGAGCCCGTCGACGGTCAGTTGCTCGCCGTAGACGTCGGTGACCCTGATCGGTCCGCCGCACCCGGTGCCGTCGGGGGAGAGGAAGTAGTTGTAGTCGGTACGCGACAGCTGCCGCCAGCCGGCGGCGGTCCGGACCTCCAGCGCCGCCACCGGGTTCCGGTGCCCGATCACCTGGATCCCGCACCACCACTGGCTGGACCCGCTCTTGTACCGGACCGACATGGTGTCCGGCGCCGTGCCGGGGCTGAGCACCGTCCAGGTGACCGGGAGCCGGCCCACCGAGAGGTCGGCCAGCTTGGCGAAGGCCTCGTGGCTGAGGTCGAGCTGCCCGGGCGCGCAGGGCAGCGGGCACTCGTTGACGATCCGCACCGTGATGCTCGCCCCGTTGGCGGCGCGGACCAGCACGGACGCCCCGCACGCCCGGGACGTCTCGTAGTCGGTGTGGTTCATCGCCGCGACCATGAGGTCGCCGGACGGGCCGAAGGAGCAGGCGCCGCTGCCGTCGGCGGCGTCGTAGGAGGTCGCGACGCCCTGGTAGCCCGTCCCGGGCCTGATCCGCCCGGCCGGGGCCGCCGCGGCCGGTGC